>NZ_BAAGIQ010000010.1:0-43982 GCF_054658175.1 Alkalibacterium sp. s-m-28 | reverse complement strand
TCTTTACAACTTTCGGTGGGTCATCAAGGGTCAATTTGTTGTAATCAAGCTTTGTGATATCGGTCCCTTTAGGTGGTCGATCACCCGCATCTTCAAGCCAAGTAATATAATCGTTTAAAAGTTGAATCAAACTGTTTTGCCACTTGATTTTATTAACTAAATACATGATAATCTGAAGTAGATTAGGCATCTCTTTTCACTCCTTAAGTGATGAATGTTTGTTTTTAGTGAACTTCATTTTATCAGATTAAGGGGGGAAGAGGTGCCTTTTTGTATTTTAATTGATAGAGCAACGATAGTTGCATTAAAACAACACGAAAAAACAAAAAAATTGGTAATTACTTTAATTTAGAAAGAAGGACAATGATGAAATTAACAGGCAAGCAGAAGCGTTTCTTAAGAGCAGAAGCGCACGATATGTCACCCCTTTTCCAGATTGGAAAAAACGGGCTGACTGTTGAAATGATAAGAGAATTTGAAGACTCTCTTGAAAATAAAGAACTGATGAAAGTCCAGCTGCTGCAGAATACTGACTGGACCACCAAAGAGGCAAAAGAGCTTATCGAAGAAGAGTCGGATATAACCGTCGTTCAGACGATAGGAAAAGTTCTGGTGCTATATAAACAGGCGGAAGAAGAAAAATATCAGCACTACTCTTCCAGACTACCAAGATAAAATTAAAGGCAGGTGTAAGCAAGTGAGTCAAAACGTTTCCAGTACCATTGAACCCGAAGTGCTCACTGAACTTTTACAGTCGATTCCTGATAAAAAAATCGGCATCCTTGGAGGAAGTTTCAACCCACCTCATCTAGGTCATCTTATCATAGCAGAGCATGTAAGAGATCAGCTTGACCTGGATACTATTCTGTTTATACCATCGTATGAGCCGCCTCACAAGCAGTCGAAGCAGACAATCGATCATGTGCACAGAGTTAATATGCTTGAACAATCACTTTCAGATAATGAGCAGTTTAAGATCGATCTAAGTGAAATAGAGAGGAAAGGCAAAAGTTACACATACGATACGATAAGAATACTTAAGGAGAAGCATCCTGATACAGAATTCTACTTTATCATAGGAGCGGATATGGTCGAGGATCTGCCGAACTGGTATAAAGTAGATGAACTTATTCAGCTCGTTCAGTTTGTAGCTGTCAACCGGCCCAATTATAAGACCGGTACCCCTTATCCAGTGATTATGGTAGACGTGCCTGATGTGGATATCAGCTCGAGTATGATCCGCCAGAAGGTAAGAGACGGCTGTTCGATCAGGTATCTAGTCACGGCTGAAACCGAGAAGTACATCGAAAGTGAAGGACTATATAAGAATGAAAAATAACAAACCGATATATTCTCAAAACTATTGCGATCTGTCTAGGCCTGAACTTGTTGAGCTTATGGAAAAGACGCTGAGTAAAAGACGGTTCAAGCACGTTTTGAGAGTTGAAAAAACAGCTTTGAAACTAGCTGAGGCTTATAATGCTGACAAGGAGAAAGTCAGTATAGCTGCACTGGCTCATGACTATGCAAAAGAAAAACCGGATGAAGAGATGCGTGATCTGATCATTAGTGAAAACCTGGACCTGGAAATGCTTCAGTTCGGAAGCAACATCTGGCATGGGCCTGTGGGAGCAGTTCTGATGAAAAACGAGTATCACTTAGATGATGAAGAGATACAGGATGCAATAAAATACCATACCATCGGTTCGCCCCGAATGGATATCGTGGCGCAGATCATTTACATTGCAGATTTCATCGAACCTAACCGGTCGTTCAATGGTGTGGAGGATGCTCGTCAGCTTGCAAAGACCGATCTTGAATCGACTATAGCTTACATTTCCAGACACACATTAAAAAATCTGATAAAACGTAAGGCAAAAATATATCCCAAGGCAATCGAGACATACAATGTCTGGGGCGTTAAAAACAAGGAGGAGCAAGATGACCCGTTCGTCTATTGAACTTTTAGAATATGTAGTTAAAGCAGCTGATGATAAAATGGCTCAGGAAATACTGGCATTGGATATGAAAGAGGTATCACTTCTAGCAGACTATTTTGTAATTATGCACGCCAACAATAACCGTCAGCTTGATGCAATTGCCCAGAGTATACTGGAGGCAGCTGAGAAGAATCAGCAGCCAGTTAAGAGAGTGGAAGGTAAGGACCAGGGTAAATGGATCCTGATCGATCTCGGAGATGTTATCATTCATTTATTCAATGAGGAAGAACGAGAGTTCTACAAACTGGAAAGACTTTGGTCTGATGCTGAGCAGGTCGACGTCAGCGGCTGGCTGAGCTAATGAGCTACAACTGGTTTGCTAAAGTATACGATCAGCTCATGGACGATAGTCTGTATGGCAAGTGGCTGGAGTATACTAAAAAACATGTATCAGAGAATCGGACAATGCTTGAGCTGGGCTGTGGAACAGGAATCCTGGGTATTATGCTCAAAGAGTCGGGTTATGACCTGACAGGTCTTGATCTGTCTGAAGAGATGCTAAGCCTGGCTTACGACAGGCAGACTGAAAGCAAAGTCTTTTTCCCTCTTCTTCAAAGGGACATGAAAGAACTCTCAGAGCTCCCTCATTATGATAGTGTCATCTGCTACAGTGATGCACTGTGTTATATGGAAGATGAAGCATCTCTCGCTAAGGTTTTTAAAGAAGTCTACTCGGTGCTTTCTGATGAAGGGGTCTTTCTATTCGATGTACATTCTCTTCATAAAATGGAGCTCTTTCAGGAATTTTCCTTCCATGCAGAAGTTGATGATATCGTCTTTTTATGGGACAGTTACGAAGGGGAGCATGAAGGGTCAGTCGATCATCATTTGACATTTTTTGTAGAAACAGATGAAGGCCGATATGAGCGATTTGAAGAAGTCCATTCAGAACGTACCTATCCTGTTGAAGTATATATACAGCTGCTGAAGAAAGCAGGATTTAGAACAGTCGACGTGACAGCTGATTTTACTGATACGGTCGAATCAGATAGTGAACGATGGTTTTTCGAAGTCAGAAAGTAAGGTGACAGGATGAGAGTGTGTGGGATCGTTGCTGAATATAATCCGTTTCATAATGGACACCAGTATCATCTTGAAGAGACTAGAAAAAAATTAAAAGCTGATATTATTATTGTTGTAATGAGTGGTAATTTCCTTCAGAGAGGGGAACCGGCAATCGTTGACAAATGGTCAAGAGCCCGAGCTGCACTGATGAATGGAGCAGATATCGTTGTGGAACTGCCGACTGACTTTAGTGTTCAGCCGGCTGATTTTTTTGCTGAAGGGGCTGTATCCGTCCTTAACGGTCTGGGTTGTGATCTGATCAGTTTTGGAAGTGAGAGTGGGAATAGTCAGGCTTTCGGAGAAGCTGCGTACCTGTATCTAGAAAATGAGGCTGAACTGGACGACTTGTTCAGACAGGCGCATCAGCAGAAACAGACATATGCCCAGAATTTCAGTGATGTGATCAACACTTATTTCAGTCAGTTTCCACTTGATCTCACTCAACCAAACAACATGCTTGGTTTTGCGTATGCTAAAGAAATAAGAAGGAATGGATACGACATGTCCATCCAAACTGTTCCCAGAAAAAACAGCCACTATCATGATGATGAACTTGACAGTTCATTCAGTATAGCCAGTGCAACAGCTATTAGAAGAACTCTGCTTGAGAAGCGAGAAGCCTTTACGGCTGTCGAAACATTTGTACCGGCCGAAATGTATGATGTGCTGAAAAATCACCCACTTATATCATGGGAAAATCTGTTTCGTCTGCTTGACTACAGATTATCAGCGATAAGCACTGAAGACCTTAGTCAGATCTATCTGATGGAGAAGGGACTGGAGTACCGCTTGAAAGAGAAAATCAGCGATGCAGTATCAATGAAGGAGTTTATCGAATCTGTTAAGACTAGGCAGTTGACCTGGGTGTCCCTGCAGCGTATCTGCTGTCATATATTATTGAACAATACTAAACAGGCCATGGACATGGCAGAAAAGAGAATTGAAGCTGTCCGTCTTCTTGGATTTACGGAAGCAGGTCGAGGTTATATAGGCAGGCACAAAAAAGAATGGTCGATCAAATTGGTTTCCAATCTCAATAAAAGTACAGCGCCCAATTTTGAGCAGGATATCAAGGCGGGACATATTTATCGTCTGGCTGATAAAGAGCAGATACTTCACCAAGATTTTTATACGAAACCTTTTAATTTTATTGACAATAATGGACTAAAATAGTATAATTGTTTTTGTTGTCCAAGTACAAGGTCTACCCTCTAGGTTCTCAGCATTGACTGCTTTTTATCCTAGCAGAACTAACCGACAAACACTGAGGTGAAGTCATTGAAAACTAAATGGGCATTAAACGAATTAAAAAGATATCAGGACCAGCCATTAAAACTGGATGGGATAGTCGATTTCTCAGAATCACTGAAAAATAGAGATAATGAAATCCTTTATGCTGAGCCAATACAGATTAGAGGGACACTGGAAAATGAAAAAAATGAAGTTTATTATGTGGATCTCGTACTCGATACGGTTCTCACAATGCCTTCGTCACGTTCACTGGAACCCGTCAAGGTTCAGTTGACTATCCCATTTTCTGAAATTTATCTGCCGGCACTATCATCTGTATCACTGGAATCATTTACAGAGGATGAACTGGTCGAGGAATTATCTGAAGACATTCTTGATTTGCAGAAACCGATCGAAGATACTATTTTAACTAATAAACCTACTCAGGTATTTACTGTGGACGAGCGTCAATCTGGCATGATGCCCAGTGGAAAAGACTGGCATGTTATTGATGAGGAAGACCATAACGATCATCCAGGATTGGCTGATGATGGTGAGGGTGATCCCCGATTTGCCGCATTGAAAGATCTGTTCAAAGAGGACAATGAGTAGTATTTGAATCAGGAATCGAATCCTTTTAAGGAGGTGTGTTGGAAAATGGCAGTACCTAAAAGAAGAACATCTACTAGCAGAAAAGCAAAAAGACGTACTCATATCAAATTGGACCTTCCAAACATGAGTGATTGTCCAAACTGTGGTGAAGTGAAGCGTAACCACCATGTATGCCCATCTTGCGGATTTTACGCAGGTAAAGAGGTAGTAAGCAAAGAAAGTTAATCGTGGCATACACGATCGACTCAATATAGAGTTTAGGAAAAAGCGTTTATGGGTTAACTCATGAACGCTTTTTCTGATAGTTAATCGTATGAATGGATAGGAAGTGGACATCATTGATGGTTCAGTCGATTTGATTATAATTATATTTTATATTTTGCCAATCATTATCCTGCTGTTTTCAAAAAAGATAAACCGCCAGTTCAGGTTGGTAAATATTCCCGTAAAAGTAGTGGACCTGCTAATCCCTTACATGCTGATTTTATTATTTTTTTTAGGGAAGCTTTACTTTGAAATCAATTTCATTCCGTACATTATTATTGTTCTGTCTCTAACGGGGATTATCATCGCCACATTCAGAACGTTCGTTAAAGAAGAACTGAACATTTACTTTTTCTTCAGGATCTGGTGGAGATATGTGTTCCTGATTCTTCTTACTGGGTATCTTGCAATAGGCATCTTCATTACTTATCTGGCCATTATTTAAGTATCAACTTAGAGAATAGCTCAAAGCATCCGAGAGTATGACGGCAGTCATATTTTCCGGATGCTTTTTTTTTGCCAGTTTTATTTTACAATTGTGTTTTATTTGTATAATGATGTGGTAGAAAGTGGGGCATTGTGGTAGACTTAGCCTTATAAGTGGGGAGAGGGGGCAGTGAAATGTTATTAGGCGAATATAAGCATAATATTGATGCAAAAGGTCGGCTGATCATCCCATCCAAGTTCCGTGAGGATCTGGGGGAGCGTTTCATTGTGACCCGTGGCCTGGATGGCTGCCTTTTTGGCTATCCCATGCAGGAATGGACCTTGCTGGAAAATAAATTAAAGCAACTTCCCCTGGCAAAGAAAGAATCAAGAACCTTCACACGGTTTCTTTATTCAGCTGCAACTGAATGTTCACTGGATAAGCAAGGACGTATCAACCTTCCGAGTCCGCTGATCAATCATGCAGTACTGGAAAAGACCTGCTATATCATTGGTGTATCAGAAAGGATTGAAATCTGGAGTGAAGAGAAGTGGGAAGCATTTTCTCAAGATGCTGACCAGTCTTTTGAAGAAATAGCGGAAGAAATGATCGACTTTGGCTTTTAGTAACGGAGGATATACATGACACTATTTGAACATGAAACAGTTTTACTTAATGAAACCGTCGAGGGTCTGAATATACGTCCAGACGGCGTCTACGTTGACTGTACACTAGGCGGAGCCGGACACTCGTCGCTTATACTTCAGAAACTTGATGAGAGAGGGCATTTATACTCCTTTGATCAGGATATTATGGCAATTAATAATGCAGCAGAATTGTTAAAAGAAGAAGTGGATAAGGGAAAAATCACGTTTGTCCACACTAACTTCAGAAATATTGCATCAGCATTGAATGGACTTGGGGTCCAGAAAGTTGACGGTATCATGTATGACCTGGGTGTTTCGTCACCTCAACTGGACATCACTGAACGGGGATTCAGTTATCACAAAGATGCACGCCTTGATATGCGAATGGATCAGTCACAGGACTTAAGTGCTCATGATATTGTCAATAATTGGGAGTACAACGACTTAGTCAGAATATTTTTTAGATACGGGGAAGAAAAATTCTCTAAACAGATCGCAAGACTGATTGAATCTACAAGAAAAGACAGACCCATCAATACAACCCAGGAGCTGGTTGAGCTGATTAAAGAAGCGATTCCGGCGCCGGCAAGAAGAAAAGGCGGGCATCCTGCCAAACGAATCTTTCAGGCCCTCAGGATAGCTGTCAATGATGAACTGGGCGCACTTGAAGACTCGCTCGAAGCAGCAATCGATCTATTATATATTAACGGACGGATCAGCGTCATCACATTCCATTCGCTGGAAGATCGCATTGTCAAGCAGATGTTCAAGAGTTACTCCAAGCTACCGGACCTACCTAGAGGACTTCCGGTCATTCCTGATCACGAGCAGCCGGTACTTAAGCTGATCAACAGGAAGCCGATTATTCCTGGAGATGAGGAACTGGCTGAGAATAACCGGTCTCGAAGTGCAAAACTAAGAATCGCAGAAAAACAGAGAAACAGCTGAACAGATAAAACGGTATATTGAAGAAAGGAGTATTGATCACATGATGAATGATAACTTAGCAAGACAGTATGAAATGAACCAACAGCCCCTGCATCAGCCTGGCATCAATCAGGAACCGGAGAAGGTAAGAGAAGCCAGTCCGAAGACGAAAGGACTGACGCGGCTTGAATCTGCAGTCATCAGCTTTTTTGGTGTCATACTATTCGGTTTGGCAGTTGTACATATTGCATTATCTATACAGGTATCTACGATCAATCGTTCGATTCAGGATATCGAGTCTCAGGCAGTCGTTACTCAGATTGAAAACGAAAACTTTGAACAGAAAGTGCAGGAATTGTCCAGATATGACAGAGTTTATTCCATCGCCATAGAAAATGGACTGGAAATGAACGTAGAACAGATCAGGAATGTATTCAGATGAAACAGTTGAAAAAAAAGGTTAAAGAGACCAACCCTTTCCACAATAGAAAAACGATCGCAATATTTATGTATGTAATCTGTTTTGTTCTCTTTGCTTCGCTTTTTCTGAGATTTACCTGGATCATGGTCAGAGGAGAAGTAAACGGGGAAGATCTTCATCTTAATGTAGAAAAATTATATACTCGAAATAATGTGCTTCAGGCCCGCCGCGGGACAATATTCGACAGAAACGGTAATCCGATCGCAACAGATGCAACGACCTACAAGATGGTAGCTATTCTTACTGATGAATGGTCATCACCTAGCAGACCCCAGCATATTGAAGAACCTCGAGCTGTTGCAGAAATTATTGCTACTCATCTGTCACTGAATGAGGATGACATTTATGCCCGACTGACTCAAGACAGTATGCAGGTAGAGTTCGGAAATGCTGGAAGCAATCTGACTTTCGAAACTATGAGTGCGATTAGAGACGATCTGTCGGAAAATGAACTGACCGGTATAACATTTGATGAAAGCAGAAGCCGGCTTTATCCCAATGGCACATTTGCTTCACATACAATCGGACTGGCTCAAGTGACAGATGAAAGTGATGATCAGCTTCATGGAGTCATGGGCCTGGAAAAACAGTATGATGACCATTTAAGTGGTGAAAATGGATGGATAAAATTTCAGGCTGATCGCTTTGGTTATGTAATTCCAGATCAGGAAATCGAAGAAGTGGATCCGATAAACGGCAAAGATCTTACACTTACAATAGACCGGCGTATGCAGAATTTTCTTGAAAGGATTGTTGAAGAAGTAGATCAGGAACACAAACCGGAATACATCACGGCTAATCTGATGAATGCTAAAACTGGAGAAATA
The DNA here is from genome assembly GCF_054658175.1 of Alkalibacterium sp. s-m-28. NCBI lineage: Bacteria > Bacillati > Bacillota > Bacilli > Lactobacillales > Carnobacteriaceae > Alkalibacterium > Alkalibacterium sp. s-m-28. Next base: position 35,502 of record NZ_BAAGIQ010000010.1, on the reverse strand, counting down.
CTGGCTACATCTCAGCGTCCAACTTTTAATGCCACTACAAAAGAAGGAATCGATCAGTCCTGGCAGAATCTTTTGGTTGAATATACATTTGAGCCCGGATCAACTTTAAAAGCAATGACTCTGGCTGCTTCTATTCAGGAAGGTACCTTCAGACCATATGAATACTTCCGCTCGGGACAGATTCAGGCCGGCGGAGGAACGATCCGTGATGTCAGACGCGAAGGATGGGGAACAATTACCCATCTGGAAGGACTGGCTCGTTCCAGCAACGTATCATTCGTTCATCAGGTTGAAGAGATGGGGCATGATAAATGGAAGAGCTATCTGGATGCCTTCGGCTTCGGTACTGGAACAGGTATAAACTTGCCTAATGAGTCGAACGGAAGTAATCCATACGAGTGGCCATTACAGAAAATTAATACTGCTTTCGGTCAGGGGATTGCAGTGACTCCTGTTCAGATGCTGAGAGCCTTTTCTGCTCTTACTAACGGTGGGATAATGGTAGAACCTCACATTGTATCAGAACAGACAGAGGGCTCAGAAAAACAGCCGGTCATTTCTCCTGAAACAGCTGCTCAGACATTGGAGTACCTTAAAGAAACAGTTTACAGCGAGCATGGAACTGCTAGAGGGTACCAGATCGATGGTTTTGAAATAGCAGCTAAGACTGGAACTGCTCAGATTGCAGATCCGGAAACTGGCGGATATCTGAGCGGGCCAAATAATAATGTATTTTCAGTAGTCGGAATGGCGCCAGCTGATGATCCGGAATTGATTCTGTATGTGACTGTGCAGCAGCCTGAACTGAATACGATCTCTCACGGCAGTCAAGCTGTCCAGAAAATATTCAACCCGGTGATGAAGAGGGCACTTAAATACTATTCTGCCGGTGACGATATGCAAAGTGAAAATAGTTATGCAAATGACATGCCTGACTTTGTTGAAAAACCAGCTCAGGATGCCATAGCGTATCTGGAGGAAAATGGTGATGCGTACAGCCTGATCGGCTCTGGAGAACGAGTTGTTCAGCAGTTTCCAAGACAGGAGATGCAGGTAGATGAAACTCAACGAGTTTTGCTTCTGACAAATGGTGCAATGACCTTACCGGACCTTACCGGCTGGTCAAGAAATGATTTGTACAGACTGGCAGAACTCACCGGGATAGCACTCACGGTAGAAGGTGAAGGTTTTGTGACGTCACAGAACATGTCTGCCGGGTCATTTATTGAAACTGGAACTGAAATAGTGGTACAATTAGCTTCGAATCAAGAATGACATAGGAGTGGACAAGAAAAGTGGATAGTGTGTATTTGGTAATGACGTTGGTAGTCAGTGGATTGATAGCTGCTTCCCTGATGCCGACTGTAATTAGTTATTTCAAAAAAAAGCAGCTGGGTCAGACAACCAGAGAAGAAGGCCCTTCCTGGCATGAATCAAAGTCGGGCACACCGACAATGGGAGGTCTCTCGATTCTTATCTCTGTGGTTCTTTCCTCGTTAATTTTTTCATTCTTGGTGGGGGGGCAGTTCTGGCTGACAGCCTTACTTGTATTCATCTTTATCGTATTTGCATTGATCGGCTTTATAGATGATTATATTAAAGTCGTCATGAAAAGAAATCTTGGACTTACCAGTCTCCAGAAGCTTATCGCTCAAATTGCAGGTGCAGTTCTTTTCTATTTCGGGGTCAGCAGTCTGATTTCTATCCAGACGATCAGTTTACCTTTTAATGTAAGTCTATCGATTGGATGGCTGTATATTTTCTTCGTCTTGTTCTGGCTGGTCGGGTTTTCGAATGCGACTAATCTGACAGATGGAATTGATGGTCTGCTTGCAACGACAGGAATGATTGCATACGGAGCATATACTGTAATTGCTGTCTGGCAGGAACAGTGGGAAGTAGCCGTCTTTACTGCAGCGGTTGTCGGTGCGCTTATAGGATTCTTTATTTTTAATAAAAAACCGGCAAAAGTGTTTATGGGAGACGTCGGCTCACTCGCGTTAGGTGCAGGACTTGCAGGTGCATCCATCATTCTTGATCAGGAATGGACGCTGCTGCTCATAGGACTTGTATTTGTCATTGAAACAGCAAGTGTAATGCTGCAAGTTGGATCGTTTAAGCTAAGAGGAAAACGAATCTTTAAAATGAGTCCGATTCATCATCACTTTGAGATGAGCGGATGGGGCGAATGGAAAATAGTTATCATTTCTTCTATTATCACACTGATCACTAGTATACTGGCATTGATCAGTATATAAACAACCGGAACTGGTAGTAGTTATCTACTTCCAGTTTTTTTCATAGCTGATTATAAGAAAGATCGGAGACTGAATTTTAGTTTAAGGAGAATAGCCATGAGCAATCAAACGGAGTACAAAAATAAGAAGGTGCTGATTTTAGGGCTGGCTGTCAGCGGGTACAGTGCGGCAAAAGTTCTTAAAGAACTTGGGGCGGAAGTTACTGTCAATGATTACAAAGATATCGACAGCAGTGATGAAGCCAAGGAACTCAGATCATTAGGAATAACGGTGGTATCAGGAGGGCATCCGTTGTCTTTACTTGATCAGCCGATAGATCTGCTCGTAAAAAATCCAGGGATCCCTTATTCCAATATTTTACTGAAAGAAGCTGAGAAAAGAGACATTCCGATTATTACTGATGTGGAAGTAGCTTATACTATTTCACCATCTTCCTTAGTAGCGATTACAGGAACAAACGGAAAAACTACAACCACCAAGATGATCGAGTCCTTACTGGTAGCTGAACCAGGTGAAGGTCATATCTATTCTGTTGGAAATATCGGAACCCCTTCAACTACTGTCGCCTTGCATTCCAATCCTGAGGACACGCTTGTTATGGAAGTATCAAGTTTTCAGCTCATGGGAACTAAGACATTCCGTCCGAATATCGCTGTTATTACCAACATTCATTCTGCTCATCTGGATTATCATGGGTCCAGGGAAGAATATGTAGAAGCAAAGATGGCTATAACCAAAAATCAGAAAGCTGAAGATTATCTTATCTATAATCATGACCAGCTTGAACTGACAAATCTTGTGTTATCAGCTAGTGAAGCCCAGCTGATTCCTTTTTCCCGCAAGTCTCAATTAGAAAAAGGGGTCTATCTTGATGGTGGGGTCATTTGCTTCAATAATGAGAAAATCATGGACAGTTCCAGCATCGTCCTACCTGGTAAGCATAATCTGGAAAATGCACTGGCAACTATAGCTGTTGCAAAATTGCATAATGTCACTAATCAGACAATAGAGAAAGTATTCAGTCATTTCCATGGTGTGCCTCATCGTATGCAGTTTGTAGATGATATTCGTGAAAGACGGTTTTATAACGATTCTAAAGCGACGAATTCTCTAGCAACGATCAATGCTCTGGAAGGCTTCCAGCAAAAAGTCATCCTGCTTGCCGGCGGGCTGGACCGTGAAGATGATCTGGAAAATCTTATTCCTTCTTTTAGAAATCATGTCAAAGCATTGTTTACTTTTGGAGAAACAAAAAATAAATTGCTGGAAGTAGGAAAAAAAGCTGGTATAAGCGAACAGGCTGCTTTCGAGACATTGTCCGAGGCAGTATACAAAGCATTTGAAATCAGTGAAAAACACGATGTCATCTTACTGTCCCCATCATGTGCAAGCTGGGATGCTTATGCTAACTTTGAAGCAAGGGGCCAGGATTATATTGATACGATCAGAAACATAAAAATCAATGATGAAAAAGGGGAGTAAGCACTCAAGTGAGTGCATAATTTATGAAAATATTAGTAACTGGTGGCGGTACCGGAGGCCATATCTATCCGGCTCTTGCACTGATCAAACGGATGAAAGCGATGAATGACGACATCGAATTTTTGTATGTCGGCACAGAGAGAGGACTGGAAAGTACAATTGTCCCGAATTATACCATCCCGTTCAAGGCATTAAAGGTAGAAGGATTCAAGAGGAAGCTTAATTTTGAAGGAATAAAATATAATCTGAAAACTATCGGATATTTTATACAGTCCATAAGAAAATCTAAAAAAATAATTGACGAATTTTCCCCTGATGCAGTCATTGGAACCGGAGGGTATGTCAGTGCTCCCGTCTGCTATGCAGCAGCTAAAAAGGGAATACCGACAGTGATCCATGAGCAGAACAGCGTTGCCGGGATCACAAATAAGTTTCTGGCCCGTTATGTATCTGCTATAGCAATCTGCTTCAAGGATGCAGAAAATCAGTTTAAAGGACATGAAAATAAGATTGTATTTACAGGTAATCCAAGAGCTCAGGAAGTCGCAGATATTCAGGCGAACGATAGCTTGCAGACATTTAAACTGAATCCCAAACAACCAACTGTCCTTATTTTTGGTGGAAGCAGAGGAGCAGCAGCGATTAATAAAACAGTGATCGATCATTGTCAGGCGTTCGTCGAAGCTGATTATCAGGTTCTGTTTGTGACAGGTAGAGAGCACTATGAAGACTTGTCTGAAAAATGGAAAAGCAGCTGTGGACTTGAAGAGGAACACTCCAAAGTCAGTATAGTCCCTTACATTGAAGACCTGCCCAGCGTCTTCGCATCGGTTTCACTAGTTGTGTCAAGAAGCGGAGCAACTACCCTGGCGGAACTGACAGCTCTTGGTGTCCCAAGTGTACTGATTCCAAGTCCTAATGTGACAGAAGATCATCAGACGAAGAATGCCAGAAGTCTGTCGGAAGCAGGAGCAGCAGAGCTTATTCGTGAAGATGAACTGAACAGCAGCAAATTTATTGAAACAGTGAATCGCCTTATGTCGGATGAAGGTATGAGAAATGATATGGCAGCTAAAGCTAAACAGCTCGGAGTGCCTGATGCATCTGACAAGATTATTCATCTGTTGATGACACTATTGAATGGTTAAGAGTTTTAGGAGAAGTGACTATGTCAAAAAAAGAGGGACTAGAGGAAACTGCCGGTAATAGTCAGGCAGGAACAGCTTCTTCAGGTCATACAGAAAGCAGAAGAAGACTCTACTGGAAATGGTCTGGCTTGATGCTGGTCTTTACACTGGCCATATTTGTTTCACTTTATACAATCAGTTCATACAGCAATGTGAAAGATGTATCAGTGGAAGGGACCAGTGAGGTATATGATCAGGAAGTATTCAATAACAGTTCGATCACTATAGGGGATTCTGTTCTAGGTACGTATTTTGGAAGAGAAGATATCGAAACAAGGATAACAGAAGCAATTCCTCAGGTTTCCGGTGCTGAACTGAAGGTGACTGGACTGCAGTCTGTAGCGATAACGATCAGCGAATACGAAACAGTTGCGTTTCTTCAGACGGATGATCATTACCAGAAAATACTTGAGAATGGTGTCATTCTGGATGAAACGTTACCTAGAATCACATCCAGCCAGCCCATACTGCTGAATTTTTCACAAGGAGAAGCGCTCGAGCGCATGCTTTCGACTTATGAAGAAGTGGATGACCAGGTTCAGTCATTGATATCTGAAATAGTACACGTGGAAGATGATCACAACCCGATGCTTGTACGGGCATTTATGAACGATGGAAATGAGGTGCTTGCCTCGATCCCGACTTTTGCAGAACGGATGAACTATTATCTCCAGATGAGAGAAACAGTAGATGGTAATGGTGTTTTCGATCTGGAAGCCGGTGCTTATTTCATCCCTTATGACTCAGAGGAATACGAGTCCTATGAAAATGAAGAGGATATGGATCAGGGCGGGGAGTAGTCTGCTCTTATAAATATCTAAGAAGTCTCATCCTGGCGGTGAGGCTTTTTTAATTACTAATTTTGGAAATCGAAGCATCTGTACTGTTACAGAAAAGCAATTCAAATATACTGATAAATCAATAAATAGGCTTCAATATACACGTGAGTTTATGGTAGAATGATATGTATCAATAGTTAAAATCGAAACAGCGTGTTTGAATTTGATTATTGAAGAATGGGAGGTTTCAATAAAGTGAAGGATGGAATTTATTCAAGTTTAGATATTGGAACCACTTCAATAAAAGTCATTGTTTCTGAAGTGTTGAATGGCAAGATGAATGTTATTGGAGTTGGCAGTGAAAAATCTAATGGAATCAACAAAGGATTAATAATTGATATTGACGAAACAGCACTGTCTATAACAAAAGCAGTCAAACAGGCAGAAGAAAAATCTGGTATACAGATCGGCTCACTCATTGTAGGGGTACCTGCCACTAATATTGAAATCAATCCTTTTCACGTGACCGTTTCAAATGAAAATGCTTCACAGGAAATTAACGAATCATTACTCAAAAAAATTATAGAGCAAGTCAGGACTAAGAAAACACCGTCCGATAAGACACTTCTCTCGATTATGGTAGAAGAGTTTTTAGTCGATGGGTTCGACGGGATAAAAGATCCTAGAAAAATGGTTGGAGATCAAGTTGAACTTTACGGCACACTTCTGGCGACATCAAAAACAGTTCTGCACAACATTAAAAAAAGCGTCAATAATGCAGGGTACAGTATCAGCGATTTGATTTTTCAGCCTGAAGCGATGGCTGGACTGATCATGTCAGAAGATGAGCGACGTTTCGGCACCATTCAGATTGATCTTGGGGGAGGGCAGACTTCCGCTTCTGCTGTTCATGACGAACAGGTGAAATATGCCACAATCGTTCAGGAGGGTGGAGAAAACATCACAAAAGATATCTCAGTTGTTCTGAATACGTCATTGAAGAATTCTGAGAAGCTTAAAAGAGAAGTTGGCTATGCGTATAGTGAACTGACTGATGAAAGAGACCAGACCCTTTCAATAGATGTTGTTGGACAAGAAGGGACAGTAGATGTAAAGGAATCATACATCGCTGAAATAATTGAGGCCAGACTGGCTCAGATTTTTGAAAAAATTAAATTTGAACTGGATAATATAGGTGCATTTGATCTTCCGGGTGGAATCATTCTAACAGGTGGTACAGCTGCCATAACTGGAGTGAAAGAACTGGCGGAAGACATTTTTGAAGTGAATATCAAAACGTACATACCCGATTTCATGGGCGTTCGTTACCCTTCTTTCTCAAATGCCATTGCACTTGTTTACACTAAAGCACATATGGATGAGCTGACCAAGCTTCTCAATACCATTGTCTTAAACAATGAGTATATACAGACGGAAGATCAGCCAGCTGAAAAACTTCCAGCTGTCTCCAGCAAGCAGTCTAAAGTCAGCAGTAACCACAGTAATGCTTCTAGCGATTCATTTATTGATAAAATAAAATCAATCTTTTCGAGTTTTTTTGATTAAATTGGATAAGGTTATACAGGAGGAAAAAGAATGGAATTAGGATTTGATTCAGCAATCTCAAACGGAGCAGTCATTAAAGTAATCGGTGTGGGTGGAGCTGGAGGAAACGCTGTTAACCGTATGATCGAAGACGATGTACAAGGCGTGGAATTTATTGTTGCAAATACTGACCTGCAGGCACTGGATATGATGAGTGCAGAAACTAAAATTCAATTAGGACCTAAGCTGACTAGAGGACTTGGAGCAGGAGCCAACCCCGAAGTAGGAAGAAAATCTGCTGAGGAAAGTGAAGAAGCTATTGCCGATGCTCTACAGGGAGCTGATATGGTTTTCGTCACTGCAGGAATGGGTGGCGGAACTGGAACTGGTGCTGCGGGAATCGTGGCACGTATTGCTAAAGAACAAGGCGCACTGACAGTCGGTGTCATTACTCGACCATTCACTTTTGAAGGACCGAAGAAAGGCCGATTCGCAGCCGAGGGTATTGCATCAATGCGTGAACATGTGGATACACTAGTAACGATCTCAAATAACCGTTTGCTTGAAATCGTAGATAAGAAGACCCCGATGATGGAAGCTTTCAGAGAGGCTGACAACGTTTTAAGACAAGGGGTACAGGGTATTTCAGATCTGATCACGAATCCCGGTTATGTCAACTTGGACTTTGCAGATGTTAAAACTGTCATGGAAAATCAGGGATCAGCATTGATGGGTATCGGTACAGCAACAGGAGAAAACCGAACAGCTGAAGCAACTAAAAAAGCAATCTCATCACCACTACTTGAAGTCTCTCTGGATGGTGCTGAAAATGTACTTCTAAATATTACGGGCGGATCTGACCTGACGCTATTTGAAGCACAGGATGCTTCAGATATCGTGTCTGCAGCAGCTACAAACGACGTTAATATTATCTTCGGTACATCAATCAATGAAGATCTGGGCGATGAGGTTATCGTAACGGTTATTGCAACAGGTATAGATGCTGAGAAAAACCAGAAGCAGAAGCCAGCTCCATCTAAGAAGCAGTCAAAACCTTCCACACCTGCATCAAATGAAAAGGATCCTTTCGGCAACTGGGATATCCGTAAAGAACCTAACCTCAGGGACAGACACAATGCAGACCTGGACGAAAAAGCTGAAAACCGTAAAGAGTCGGCTTCCGGAAATCTATTTTCCAGAGATGATGAAACCGACAGCACAAATGAAGAAATGGACACTCCGCCGTTCTTCAGACGTCGACGTAAATAACAGTCACTGGAAAGGAAGAGTAAAATGAGCATCAAAGATAAACTGAATGATTACTTTTCTTTAAACGATACTGACAACGACCTAGAAGAAGACCTGTCAGAGCAGACACCGAAAAAAGAGAAGAAAAAAGCCACTGAGGCAGCTGCCCCGACTTATAGAGGGGTCGACGAGCTAAAAAAATCTGCCTCTCAGAATGTTGTGGCCATCAACCACCAGCAGGCTCTGAAAAAGCCTCGCATTAAAGTGATGGAACCAAGGCTCTATTCTGATGTTCAGTCCATTGCTGACCTGCTTCTTGGCAATCAGTCAGTCATCCTGAACTTCAGAAGAATGGAAAAGAATCAGGCCAAGAAAATGATCGATTTTCTTATGGGGACCACCTATGCGATCAAGGGAGATATTCAGAGACTCGGCGAAGAAATTTTCATCTGTACCCCTCATTCTTTCGAAATCGATGGGGCAGAACTACAGGCATTAAAAAACAGTGAATACTAATGAGAACGGAGCTTTACTTTATAAATGGGCCTTCAAATATTAAGTGTGCTATATAATCTAATCATGCAGGGGCTGCAGGTCTATAGAATAGCACTTGTTGTATACTTTTTGCTGTCATGGCTTCCAGGTGGATATCAGTCTAGCCTGGGGCAGTTTCTGATCAGAATCTGTGAACCGTATGTCGGATTCTTCAGACGCTTCGTTCCGCCGATTGGAATGATCAGTTTGGCAGGACTAGCCGCACTATTTTCTCTGACATTTGTGGGTTACGGAATTGATGCAGTTTTCAGCATACTATTTAATCTAGTTAGACAGTTTGGATGAGATGACAATGGAATCAGTGTATCAGCATTTTAGAGAAGAAGAAAAACAGTTTATCGATCAAGTCAGTGATTGGCTGCGTCAGGTAGAAATGCAGTATACGCCATACCTCAGTCCATTTCTGGATCCTAGACAGCAGTTTATTGTTGAGTCGATAGCTGGGCAATATGACGATATAAAGATAAGTACGTATGGGGGATATGAGGCAGCCGAACGCAGGCGCCTCTTTCTGTCACCGTCTTACTTTGATCCTGCTCAGAATGATTTCGACATTAGAATCGCTGAAATAAGATACCCTAGGAAGTTTGCGGACTTGAGTCACGGAAAAATACTCGGTACGCTTATCGGGTCAGGAATCGACAGGAGTACAATTGGAGATATCATTTCAGATGGTGACCGCTGGCAGTTCTTTGCAGACGGATCGATCATGGATTTCTTGATGTCTTCTGTAGACAAGATAGGAAAAATCACTATCCAGCTTGAAGAAATATCCTATACGGATCTGATTCTTCCAAAAGACAGCTGGGAAGATAGAGATGAAATTGTTTCTTCATTAAGACTGGATGTTGTTCTTGCTGGTGCTTTTAATATTTCCAGACAGAAATCCAAAGAGCTTATTGCTTCTGGAAAAGTAAAGGTAAACTGGAATGAAACAGATCGGCCGGATACTGTACTCGGTATTAATGATGTCGTATCTATTAGGGGATACGGTCGGTTAAGACTGCAGTCGATTGAAGGGAAAACAAAAAAAGAAAAAATCCGACTATCGCTGGGCGTTCTGGACAGAAACAGTTAATTGTTTCTTGAGATAATGATTCAGTTTCATTATACTAAAGGCATTGGAGCCTAATAAAATGTGGAGGTGTTTTTCCATGGCATTAACACCATTGGATATACATAATAAGGAATTTCCTGTTAAAATGCGAGGGTATGATCAGGACGAAGTAAATGATTACCTTGATCAGATTATAAAAGACTATGAAATGCTGTTGAAGCAGAAGAAAGAAACTGAAAAGAAACTGAGTTTTGCTGAAGAAAAACTAGCGAACTATGATCAGATGCATGATTCACTCAATAAATCGATTTTAGTCGCTCAAGATGCAGCTGACCGCTTGAAGCAGAATGCAGAAAAAGAAGCGGAAATGATTACAAAAGAAGCAGAAACACAAGCTTCCAATGTTAAGCACGACGCAGAGAATCATGCAGATGAGCTTCTGAAAGATGCAGTGAACAAAGCTAGACGCATCGAGCAGGAAACAGAAGAATTGAGAAAACAGAGTCGTATTTTTAGGCAGAGACTTCAGCTGATGATTGAATCTCAGCTGGAACTGGTTAAAAAGGAAGAATGGGAGGATCTTCTTCAGCCGCCAACCTCTGAACAGCCGGATATCGAAACAATTAAAGAAGTTAAGAAAGAACTGGAAGACAGGCAGAACGAAGATCAGGTCGATGAAGTTGAAGAGACTGAAGAACTGGACGGATACGAAGAAGGCATGACGCCCGCGGTCGAACTTCCTGAAGTAAAATAATTTAAGATACTTAAAACACAACAGATAGTGGACGCTTAACAGAGAGTCAATAACTGGTGAGAATTGACAAGCGGAAGCTATGTGTTATCATTTAAGTCAACAAGTACTGAAATAAGTAAGTACTTGCGTCATTCTGCGTTAAGGAAGCAAAGGAAAGGAGAAGGCTTATTCTTCACTTTTCAAAATTAAGGTGGTACCACGATGATTTCGTCCTTTCGGATGAGGTCTTTTTTTTATCAAAAATTATAGAAAAAGGTGAAATGATGGAAATCAAAGATACATTGAATTTACTGAAAACAGATTTTCCCATGCGAGCGGGCTTGCCGAACAAAGAACCAGAGAGACAGAAGGAATGGGAAGAAGCAGACGTCTATAACAAGAGACAGGAGCTGAACAAAGACAAGCCGCCTTTTGTTCTTCATGATGGTCCTCCATATGCGAATGGAAATATCCATATCGGACATGCTTTGAACAAAATTTCAAAGGATATTATCGTCAGATATAAATCCATGTCTGGTTTCAGATCCCCATATGTACCAGGATGGGATACGCATGGATTGCCTATCGAACAGGCCTTGACTAACACAGGAGTAGACAGAAAGTCCATGTCAGTCGTGGAATTCAGAAAGCTTTGTGAAGAATATGCCTGGGAACAGATTGAAAAGCAGAGAACAGACTTCAAACGTCTAGGAGTAGCAGGCGAATGGGATAATCCATACGTGACCATGACGAAAGACTATGAAGCGGAACAGATCCGCGTTTTCGGTAAGATGGCTGAAAAAGATTATATCTATCGAGGACTTAAACCGATTTACTGGTCTCCTTCAAGTGAATCAGCTCTTGCTGAAGCAGAAATCGAGTACCATGATGTGCGTTCGGCTAATATTTATGTGGCATTTACAGTAAAAGATGGCAACGATCTTCTGGATAAGGATACATCATTCATCATCTGGACAACGACACCATGGACACTGCCTGCGAACTTAGCTATTGCAGTTAAGCCTGACACGAATTATGCTGTACTGGAAGCAGACGGCCGTAAATTTGTTGTAGCATCCAAACTAGCTGAAGAAGTTGCAGAGACCCTTGAGTGGACTGATGTGACATTGATTAAAGAAGTAGCCGGCAAAGATCTCGAAGGGATCACTGCACAGCATCCATTTTACGATCGTGAGTCTTTACTGATTTTAGGGGATCACGTTACCCTTGAAGATGGTACTGGACTTGTCCATACTGCTCCTGGACACGGGGAAGATGACTTTATCGTCTGCCAGAAGTATCAGTTGCCTGTTCTGTCTCCAGTAGACGAAAAAGGCTGCTTCACTGACGAAGCTCCAGGACTGGAAGGCCAGTTCTATGACAAAGCAAATAAACAGATCACTGAATGGCTGGAAGAGAATGATGCGCTGCTTAAACTTGATTTCTTTACTCACAGCTATCCACATGACTGGCGAACAAAGAAACCGGTAATATTCAGAGCGACTCCGCAGTGGTTTGCTTCTATAAACAATTTCAGAGATGATATTCTTGATGCTGTACAGAAAGTGGACTGGCTGCAGCCTTGGGGAATGCAGCGTATTTATAACATGGTCAGAGACCGTGGAGACTGGGTCATTTCCAGACAGCGTGCCTGGGGTGTACCATTACCGATATTCTACGGTGAAAACGGTGATGCGATCATTACTCCGGAAACAACGGAACATGTTGCCCAGCTATTCGAGGAACATGGCTCGAATAGCTGGTTTGAAAAAGAACCTGCAGATCTGTTACCCGAAGGATTCACACATCCATCCAGTCCTAATGGGGTATTTACGAAAGAAACAGATATCATGGACGTATGGTTCGATTCCGGATCTTCTCACCATGCAGTACTGCGCAAAAGAGAGAACCTGACCTTCCCGGCAGACTTATACCTTGAAGGATCCGATCAGTATAGAGGCTGGTTCAACTCCAGTATCACGACGTCTGTCGCAATAAATGGAGTATCTCCTTATAAAGCTGTTCTTTCTCAAGGAATGGTTCTTGATGGCAAAGGGAAGAAAATGAGTAAATCGATTGGTAATGTAATCGATCCTAATAAGGTCATCAAGCAGATGGGTGCCGATCTGATCCGTCTTTGGGTATCCAGTGTAGATACTCAGGCAGATGTAAAAGTCAGCATGGATATTCTTAAACAGGTATCGGAAATTTACAGAAAGATCAGAAATACGATTCGCTTCCTGATCCAGAATACTGAAGATTTCGACTTTAAAGCGGATGGTATTGCTTATGAAGACTTACGCCCAGTGGATCAGTACTTGATGAACCGTCTGAACCAGACAGTGAAAAACGTCGTGGATGGCTATGAGCGTTATGATTTTTCAGATATCTTTAAAGAAATCAATCAGTTCTGTACAGTGGATGTTTCAAACTTCTATGCGAACTTCTCCAAAGATGTTCTGTATATAGATGCACCTGATGCCTACAGTAGACGAGCGATGCAGACAGTTTTCTATCACATCATCAGAGATCTGACTAAATTGCTTACGCCGATCCTGCCTCACTCAGCTGAAGAAATGTGGACATACCTGCAGGAAGAAGAGGATTTCGTACAGCTGTCAGAATTCCCTGAAGTACAGTCCTTCAGCAATGAGGAAGAAGTACTTGAAAACTGGAGTGCATTCATGACATTCCGAGACAAAGTACTGAAAGCTAACGAAGTGGCAAGAGAGAATAAAGTGATCGGAAAAGACTTTGAAGCGAAAACAACAGTCTACGCTTCAGATGATATCAGAAGTCTTCTAGATACACTTGACAGTGATATCCGCCAGATCCTTATCGCTTCTGAATTCAGTGTAAAAGGTTTAGATGAAAAACCTCAAGACGATGAGTCTGTTCTTGATTTCGATGGAGTAGCGATCAAGGTCGAACGTATGCCGGGGGAGGTATGCACACGCTGCCGTATAACGTCTGAAGAGACAGTGGCTCTGAATGAAGATGAGCAGTTGTGCCCGCGCTGCCATTCTATTTGTAAAGAGCACTACCCTGAAGTTCTGAACAGTTAAAGTGCTTAAAAAAATTGAGTTCCTGTGTTTTCGATTGAAAACTAGAGGAACTCATTTTTTTAATGCTAATTTCAATATAGAGTTATTGATTTAAAACGTTTACTTTTGTATAATTTTATATGTAATGGAGGTTTAACTGCTTAATCCTAACTTTCATAGTAGTATGTCAGTCTTAGATTTCTGTTGCAAGAAAACAAGTAGGAGGAAAGTACTTATGGCTCAAGGTAAGGTCAAGTGGTTCAACGCTGAAAAAGGCTTCGGATTTATAGAAGTTGAAGGACATGAAGATGTATTTGTCCACTACAGTGCAATTAATAGTGAAGGGTATAAGTCACTTGATGATGGTCAGGAAGTAGAGTTCGACATCATCGAAGGTGACAGAGGACCTCAAGCATCCAACGTTGAAAAACTGTGATAATAAAAAACTTCCTCAAGTACAGACTTGAGGAAGTTTTTTATATTGAAATTTGTTATTATAATCTGCTTGCAATCAAGTCATAGATGAAAACTATCAATATTGCCCCTACAATTGCAGGAATAATATAGAAGCCACCTAATTCAGGTCCCATCTGGAATAACGCGTGACCTGCCCAGGCACCAACGAACCCTATAATAATGTTACCTATAATACCACCTGGCACATCAGTACCAACAATAGCCTGACCGATTGCACCAATCACTCCACCCACTATAAGTGACCAAATAAATCCTAACATAATACATCTCTCCTCTTTCGTTTTGAATAACTTACATACTTAGTATAGTAAACTGTCACATTTTGTTCAAATATTTACACTTGAAAAAGATAACATTGTACTGTTTAATTAGAATCAGTTGTTTTTTGGTTCAGTCAGTTGTAGTAATTGATCTTTCAAACGGTTTTCAAGCTGCTGAAGCTGAACTTCTGCTTCTTTACGCTTGGATCGTCCTTCCCGTTGTATAGATAAGGTTTCTTCCAATGTCTCAACAAGATCGGCCTGAGTTTTTTCAAGCGTTTCAATGTCGATGACACCGCGCTCGTTTTCTTTAGCTGTTTCAATTGAGGACTGTTTTAACATTTCTGAATTCTTAGTCAGAAGTTCGTTAGTTGTCTCAGATACCTGTCTCTGAGCCGTAACAGCTTCCTTCTGACGAAGGAGAGTCAGTGCAACAACGATCTGGTTTTTCCATAAAGGAATAGCAGTATTAATGGATGTCTGTATCTTTTCACTTAAGGCCTGATTGGTATTCTGGATGAGACGGATCTGAGGGGCCTGCTGAATTGTCATCTGACGAGCAGTCTTCAAATCATAAACTCGCTTATCCAGACGATTCAGGAACTGATTCAAGTCATTTACCTTCTGGACTTCCATCTGGTTGCCGCTTTCCTCCGCATGCTTGACGGCCTGTGGAATGACTTCATTGCTGAGCTCATCGATTTTTACTTCTCCGGCTGCTATATAGACATTCAAAGCTTCGAAGTACTCATAGTTCTTTTCGTATAATTCTTCAAGCATGACATTGTCTTTAAGAAGCAGTTCACGCTCTTTGTCCAGCTTGACGGCTATTTTGTCAACTTGAGCACCGATCTTCTGATATTTGGCTGTCGTTTCATAGATTGAACGGTTGATTTTTCGGAACATTTTTTTGAAGATGTTTCGGTCATCTGCCTTGAGTTCATTAGGATTAGCCTCATTCAAACGAAACATCAGATCATTGAGGGTTTCGCCGATATGACTGGTCTCCTGATTCTGAACATGATTCAGTACGGAATGTGAAAACTCTCCAAGTTTCTGCTGGGCTTGAGCACCGTAGTTCAGAAGTGAATCAGTGTCAGAAGTATCGATCATTTTTGCCAGTTCGTAAGCTTGTTTTTTTCTCGTTTCATTTAAAGTATCGATCACTTTTTTTACTTCATTCTGCTTTTTTATTTCTTTTTTTTCTACAGAGCTTTCAGTATCAGAAGAAGCACCAAAAGGATTTGCCAATAAGTCGTCGATTTCACTCTGTTCTTTTTTTTCGAACAAATCATTATCTTCGTTTGCCATTGTAACAGCTCCTTGTGTATGGGTTAGTATTAAAGTTCATCATTCAATGTACGTTTAGCCAGCTCGATTTCGACATCAAGATCCTGGATATCGTCTTCTTTAAACATGACATAATCTTCTACGATCTGCCCGCACATATTGTCGATTGTCTGAGATGATTTCTCAAGAATATCATAGGTTGCTTTGCTTTTAGCCTTGTGGTTTTCAATTTCAACGTATTTTTTAACCAGATCTGCCAGTGATGGCAGGTGGACGTATAGAAACTGGTCGACTTCATGAAGACGATCAGGTTCATCGGTAATTTCCTTGAACAATGCTTTTGATAGGGCTACCGTGTTATTGCGGTTTTCAATTGCTCTAAGCTTACCAGACTGAGTCATATTCTTTTCGATCATTATAACCTGTTCTTTCGCTTTGTGCATTGTTTTTCTGAAGTACTGAATATCTTCTTTAGATAGGCCTTTTGAAGTATAAAAGGCTTCTTTCTCCTGGGTCATCTTCGGTAATTTTTGGCTTGTATTCTTTGCAGAAGATGTCTTTCTACCAAATTTTTTCAACATAAGCACTCCAGCTCCTATACTCAGCCCCAAAGCGAGCAGTCCGTTAAATTCAAGTCCGATCATCATGATGAATATAAATAGAGAAGTGAGTAAAGTTAGTGTATAAATTAAAGATGTATATAGTGTTGACT
This sequence comes from Alkalibacterium sp. s-m-28, assembly GCF_054658175.1. Lineage (NCBI taxonomy): Bacteria > Bacillati > Bacillota > Bacilli > Lactobacillales > Carnobacteriaceae > Alkalibacterium > Alkalibacterium sp. s-m-28. The sequence goes on along the minus strand of NZ_BAAGIQ010000010.1, from coordinate 18,875 downwards.
GTTTCATTGTTGATCCTCCATTCTGGTGAAACGATTACTTATTCTAACTATATAGTATCACAAAATATGGTAGAATTGACATAAGACCTAAGATGGATTTAACAGGATATGAACGATAATTATATAATGAAAATTGCTGGCGAATCCTGTATGATTAACGGTATGTGAGGAGTGGACCAATGGATTTTAAAGAAGAAACGATCAAGGAAACATCAGTATATAAAGGAAACATTACAGAGTATACGGTACAGGAAGTCAGGCTCCCTAATGGAAAAACGGCTCAGAGAGAAATAGTCAGACACGATGGAGCTGCTGCGGTCATTCCTTTTATCAACGACGATGAAATCATACTTGTCAAACAGTACCGTAAGGCGATCGAGCATATCAGTATTGAAATACCTGCTGGCTTGAAAGACGAGTCGGATGCCAGTGGATCTGTAACTGCTGCACGTGAACTTGAAGAAGAAACTGGCTATAGAACAAATAACCTTTCTTTTGTGACTTCTTTTTATAGTACACCAGGGTTTACAAATGAATTTCTTGAAATCTATGAAGCGACAGATTTGTACTTAGCAGAAAATCCGCTTTCCCAAGATGAGGATGAAAATGTCGAAGTAATGATCGTAACATATGATGAAGCCTGGGATCTATATGACCAAGGGTTACTCAGGGATTCCAAGACAGTTTTCGCCTTGTTCTACTGGAAAATGAAAAAAACTATGAAGAAAGACTGAGGATGATAAGGATGTCTTCAAGAAGTGAACTGAAAAAACAGAAAAAACTGGATGAAATAAAGAAAAAAAAAGAAAGCAGATTAAGAAAAGCTGAAGATCGGAAGAAGGAAAGAAAACTATCTAAAAAAGGACGCACATCAAAGAAAAGACTGAATGAGATGGAGAAGTACCGCCGAGTGGAAAAACAGCTTACTCTGGCCATTATTATAGTCGCGCTACTGCTTATAATCGTTCTGGCGTTCGTTTTCTTTATCTGAGCTTATCACTATAAGGAAAGGGTGTTTAGATGAAATTAGGAATTATAGCTGCGATGGAGCAGGAAATCCGATTGCTCACTGACGAGTTGTCTGACATGAGTCAATCTGAGATTGCGAATCAAACCTTTTATGAAGGTAAGTTAGGACAAACCAATGTCGTTCTAGTACAGTCTGGTATTGGAAAAGTCAACGCAGCGATCGCAACGACTCTGCTGATCAACAGATTTAATGCTGATACGGTAATCAATACAGGATCAGCAGGAGGCATAGGAGAAGGACTCAGAGTAGGGGACCTTGTCATTTCAACAAGATTGAGCTACAATGACGCCGACGCAAGAGCCTTTGGTTATGCATTCGGTCAGATACCGCAGATGCCTGAATACTACGAAGCAGATACAGGAACAGTAAAGGTTTTAAAAACAGCGGCTTTAAAAACTGAATGGACAGTTAAAGACGGGCTTATAGTGAGTGGGGATTCCTTTATCAGCAATGCTTCTGCAATCCAGCAAATCAAATCCTATTTCAGTGATGCACTGGTTACAGAAATGGAAGGAACAGCTGTCGCACAAACGTGTTATCAGTTCGATATTCCATTTGCTGTGGTCAGGGCAGTATCTGATGTCGCAGATGAAGAAGCATCTGTGTCATTCAATGAATTTATCGAATCTGCTGGGAAAAAATCTGCAGAAATGGTTCTTTGCTATATTGAGTTAATAGAAGAAAATGATTCGGTCGACTCGTCATCTATATGAGCAAATAAACCGGTTCAGCTGATCTCTATTAATATTGTGAAACCCGTTATATCACAAGGTGAGACATTTTCGTCTCCTTGTGATATAACGGGCATTTTTGTTGGCAGGCAGATAGCCAGTATTTAGTTTCCAGTCATTTTTTTGTGAAAGCTTGCATTTGTTCAAATTATTCGATATAATTCTCAAAGAGAATGATAATCATTCTCAGTTACTGAACAAAAATACTACAATCCACTGAATGTTAAAGGACTGGATGAGATGGAAGGCAGCAAAATTGAAAGGCGGAAACCGTTTAATTGGATTATGATCGCCTTGCTGATTGTTTTTACAGTAGTCTCGATCTTTACGGGCGTAAATGATTTGAGCATCGGAAACGTATTCAGTCTGACCGATACACAAAGGCTGATTCTGCTGACTACCCGACTGCCGAGAACCATAAGCCTGATACTGGCAGGCAGTACATTAGCCATTTCCGGTCTACTAATGCAGCAGCTGACACAAAACAAATTCGTTTCTCCTACAACTGCGGGAACATTTGCGAGTGCACGGTTAGGCATAGTTACAGCCATTATTTTCTTTTCACATTATTCGCTGACTCAAAAAACTGTTCTGGCATTTATCTTTTCACTGATCGGCACCTTTACTTTTATCTTGTTTGTCCGTTCTGTCAAGATAAAAAATGCGGTAATGATTCCTCTTGTGGGGCTGATGTTCGGAAATATAGTCAACTCCTTGAGTACATACCTGGCTGTCCAGTATGAAGTTGTGCAAAATACATCCTCATGGCTTCAAGGAAATTTTTCTCTTATCTCTTCTACTAATTATCAGCTGCTGTTTCTTTCTGTGCCGCTGCTGTTTCTTTCTGTGCCGCTGCTGTTTCTTATATACTTACTTGCGCACTATTTCACTATTATGGGACTGGGAAAAGATGTATCGATTGAACTGGGCGTACCTTATGGGCTTTTAGAGCTCGCAGGCGTGACGATTGTTGCACTGGCAACCTCAGCAATTATTCTGACAGTTGGAAGTATTCCATTTGTAGGTATCGTAGTACCAAATCTTATATCTTTGAAAAAAGGTGACCACTTCGGGAAAATACTTTTTCCTACAGCAGGCTTTGGTGCACTGTTTCTTCTGGTCACCGATGTCTTATCACGTACGCTCATCTTTCCATATGAAATACCGATTAGTGTCGTCATTGGTGTGGTAGGAAGTGTGCTCTTCTTATACTTACTGCTTAGAGGGGAATCCAGATGAATACAAAACGATTAAACCTGCTTTTCTCACTGCTGCTGATCAGCATCTCGGTGTTTCTGTTTCTATACTTGACCTTTAACACAAGAGGAAATCTGTCCTTTGCAATTAGGCTGAGAAGCCAGCGTATTGTTCCATTTTTCCTCGTAGGATTTTCGTCTACCATAGCGACCATTGTTTTTCAGACCATGACCCAGAATATTATACTGACACCAAATATTATCGGTCTGGATTCAATGTACATCCTGATTCAGACAGTCATCATCTTCTTTTTTGGTATGAACCATCTACTGGTCACTCATCCCCAGCTCAATTTTTTCCTGAGTCTGCTGCTGATGATTGGAGGGAGCCTGGGCATGTTCTGGCTGTTCTTCAAGAAATACCCAGGGAAGATCTATCTTATGCTGATGACAGGACTGATCCTCGGAACATTTTTTAGCAGCTTCACTAATTTTCTTCAAATCATTATTGATCCAAATGAATTTGATAGTCTGTTTGCGCGAACGATTGCCAGTTTCAATAGAGTAGATGTGACACTCGTCGGCTTCTCGGTTCTCATAACGGTTCCTGTACTTATTTATCTCTTTAAAGAAAGCCGGACCCTGGATGTTCTTCATCTAGGAAGAGCCTACGCCTTGAATCTTGGAATCAATATCGACCAGTACTACTTGATCCTGTTCATCATGGTAAGTATCCTTACAGCTGTATCGACTGCTCTAGTAGGTCCTGTATCCTTCTTAGGGTTTATCGGAGCTAATATTGCTTATCGTCTGTTCGACACATATAAACATGCAACCTTGTTTATTGGAGGCAGCCTTATCTCGGTATTATTCATACTATCCGGTCAGCTGCTGGTTGAACATGTCTTCAGATTACAAACGACATTAGGTGTAATTATTCAGTTCGTAGGGGGCATCTATTTCCTGTTTATACTATTTAAAGAAAGGAATGTTTGATCATGATGGAAGTCCAGAATGTGACAAAACGTTATGGCGAAACAATTGTAGTGAACAATGTCAGCTTGCCGATCGAAAAGGGTAAGATGACTGCATGCATCGGACCTAACGGAGCAGGAAAGAGCACGCTGCTCGAAATGGTAAGTAGACTGATTCCTCAGGATACCGGACATATCTATATAGATGGAAACGAGGTAAAAACCTGGAAGAAAGGTGATTTTGCCAAACGGCTGTCTGTACTCAAACAGACCAACCAGATGAATGTCCGGCTCACGGTAAGAGAGCTCGTCTCATTTGGGCGATTTCCTTATACAAAAGGCCGGCTGAATCAGCATTGTCATGAGATGATCAACAATTCCTTGGAGTATCTTGGGCTTGTGGATTTACAGAGCCGTTATATCGATACACTGTCAGGAGGTCAGCTTCAGAGAGCGATGATCGCTATGGTTCTCTGTCAGGATACAGATTATATCCTGCTGGACGAACCGTTAAATAATCTCGATATGAGTTACGGGGTCCAGATGATGAAAACACTCAGACGCCTGGTTGATGAACTTGGAAAGACAGTCATAACTGTCGTGCATGACATCAACTTTGCTGCAAGTTATGCGGACAATATTGTCGCCATGAAAGAAGGCCGACTTTTTGCTTCCGGACCGGTTGACGAGATGATCACTAAACCTGTACTGGATGACTTGTACGATATGGATGTCAAGATTATTGAAAGTAACGGCACTAAATATTGTCTGTACTATACTAATTAAATTTAAAAACAAAGAATAGGAGAAGAGACAATGAAGAAATCAGATTTAGTAAGATGGGGACTCATTCTGAGTACACTGACCTTAACAGCATGCGGAGACACACAAGAAGAGAATGTGGATTCAAGTGCAGCTGACGGAGAAGAAACTGTGTTAGAAGACAGTTCAGAAGAAAACGTGGAAGAAACGGAAGAATCACCTTCTGTCGTGACGATTGAAGATGCTGCAGGCAATACAGTAGAGGTACCGGCTGATCCGCAGACTATAGCTGTGTTTGACAACGGCCAGCTGGATAATCTGTCTACCCTAGGTCTTGGAGAGCGTGTGGTGCTGATAGCTTCTCCTAATCTTCCTGATCATTTATCTGAGTACGAAGATATTGAGGTTGCCGGAAGCTTTTTTGAGATCGATCTGGAAGTGACAAATGCAGCTCAACCTGATCTGATTATAGTAGCTGGTCGGTCAAGTTCGGCCTATGATGATCTGAAAGATATTGCTCCGACGATCGATTTGAGTAATGACTCGACAGCCTATTTTGACTCAATAGACAGCAATCTGGACCGTCTTGGTATGATTTTTGGTTTAGAAGATGAAGCAGAAGCCATCATGTCAGAACTTAAAACTGAGCTTGAAGAGCTGAGAGAGCGTGCAGAGGCGTCAGAGTTGACGACTTTGATGGCTATGTACAATGAAGGCTCACTTTCAGCATATGGACCGGGTTCACGATTCGGTGTGGTTCATGATGCCTTTGGATTTACACCTGTTGATGAAGGGATCGAAGAAGCAAATCACGGCATGGAAATCTCCTTCGAATATGTGCTCGAGATGGATCCGGATCTTCTCTTTGTCATTGACCGAACTGCTGCAATAGGCGGCGATACGTCTTCTCAGCCAATAGAAGAAAATGCGGTCATTCAGCAGACATCCGCATTCCAGTCTGATTCCATCTATTATCTGTCACCAGCTGCATGGTACCTCGCTGAAGGCGGCGTAGGAACATTCCGCATCATGATGGATGAAGTAGGACAAGCTCTAGATTAATTGGACACACGACTTAAATAAGGGGGTAAGGTATCGGGATGAACTAATCCTGCATCCTTTCTCCTTTTTTGATACACTAATAAAGCAATGATAAATCAGGAGGTTGTTATGGAAAATTATTTCGAACCAGAACATTTCAGTATTTTTTCAGTCGATGGACTGGATGAGAGGATGGCACTGATCAGAGAACAGATCCAGCCTGTTTTCCAGTCGTTCGGTGATGAATTCAAAGCCCATGTGAATACACAGACGGCATTTGACGGAGGCTTTCACATTGCCCAGCATAGACGGAGAACTTCTAATGCGCCGGAAAGTACCTGGAGTGCTCTGGGAGGGAACTCTCGCGGTTACAAAAAATATCCGCATATCCAGCTGGGAATCAACAGCGATCATATTTTTCTCTTCCTGTCACTGATCGATAACCCGGTCCATGAGAAGGCAATGGGTCAGCATCTTCTCGAAAACCTGGAGTTGTTCGATCATCTATCAGCGGAGTATGTTATTTCACCTGATCATACTAAACCTGATCTTATAAAAGCAGATAATGGAACGATTGAAACCTCCTTGAATAGACTGCTTAAAGTAAAAAAAGGAGAGTTCATGATAGGTAAGATCATGCGTGAAGATAGTATAGAGTTGTCGGATAAAGACGCACAGTTTGACTTCTATAAAAAAACACTCGATGACCTTATGCCTATCTATTCCCGCCTGCTTGATGTTCATCAGAAGAACGAGAACTAACTTAAAGGATAAAGGAGTTTGTCATATGCAGTCAGAGAAAGAGAAAATGACAGCAGGAGAGATGTATGACCCATCTGATCCTGAACTGATAAAAGGAAGACGCAAAGGCCACTATAGAGCTCAAGATTTCAACAGAGCTGATACTGATGAAGAGAGAAAGCGGATCATTAAGGATCTGTTCGGAACCACTGGTGAAACTATTAAAGTGGAACCGACTGTGCGTGTAGATTATGGATATAATATACATGTAGAGGAAAATTTCTATGCCAATTTCAACTGTGTGTTTCTGGATGTCTGCCCAATTCGCATTGGGAAGAATGCGATGCTGGGCCCGGGAGTCAGTATTGTTACACCTGAACATCCTCTACTACCAGCAGAACGGAATTCAGGGTATGAATTCGGGAGACCAGTGACTGTGGGGGATAACTGCTGGATCGGAGCAGATGCGACGATCGTAGGCGGCTCTGAACTGGGCAATAATGTAGTTGTTGCTGCTGGAGCTGTAGTTAATGGCGTCTTTCCTGACAATGTTGTGATCGGTGGAGTGCCGGCCCGTATCATTAAGAACATACCGGTTAATTAACAAGGCCAGTCTTCATAGGCCTTTTTTACTTGTATGAATACTCAGCATATTCTTAGACATTTTTTAGTGTATTAGCTATGATGTACATATAGCACTCTTTATTGAGATGCTTCTCAGTGAAGAGAATAATGAATGGAAGGTGACGCATATGCAAGAACTTTTAACATTCCCGACAGACGAACTGTTTAAAGAGTACGAGGTAGTCGTTTCGATCTCACTGAACAATGAATCGAATGCAGTAGAAATAGAAGCGAACCAGATTCAGTTCCAGAATTTACTGAAAGAGGCAAAAGCTAAACTCTGTGAGTTGTATGATGAGAAATACTGCAATACGTTACTCGAAAAAGTGAAGCCACTTGTGGATCATTCAGATTTCTGGAGGCAGATGACTCAAAGTGTCGTCTTTTATGTCACCCCGGACGAAGTCTACTACTACCGCTTAAGTGTGCCGATTCACACTGGTACAGTAGTAGCTGAACAACCATATATCTTACCATTGATCGCCAATTTCCAGTACGTGAGCTACTATCACCTGCTGGCCCTTAATCATGATAAATTCAGTTTATACAACGGCAGACGCAATAAACTGCAGGAAATAGATCTGCCTGAAGAGGCCCCTGACACACTGACTAAAGCTTTAGGGGACGAACTGACTGGTGGAGAGCTCAACGTTGGATCTTATAATGGAAGTGAAGGAAACAGTGGTGGAGTCTTTCACGGACATAACGAGAAGAGCAATGAAGTTGAGATCGACCAGGAGAATTATTTCCGTGAAGTTGATAAGTATGTATATGAACATTATTCCAAACCGACAGAACTGCCTTTAGTCCTGTTCGCTCTGCCGAAAAATATAGCTGATTTTGAACGTTTGTCAAAAAATGAATACCTTGACGAAACACGTATTGAAGCTTCTCCATCGCAGTTATCGTTTAATGAGATTCAATCACATACTTCTGAAGTGGTGGATGAAATTATTAATCGCAGATACAAGAAACTCGTTGAGAAATTTAACGAAACGACACCTGAATATCGACTTGAAGCCCAGTATAATGACTTGGGAATGGCAAGTATTCAAGGGAAAATCGACGTTCTTCTGATCGAAGACGATTACCAGGTCCAAGGTGAACTTGATGAAAACGGACAGTACCAGGAAAGCACAGAAACTAAAAAGTATGTCAACCAGCTTGTTCATAACGTACTCAAGACTAAAGGAGACGTCTATGTTCTGGAAAAAGCCAGTATGCCTTCAGATACAGGTATTGCTGCAACTTTAAGATTCTGATTCATAAAGAATAAGAGTAAAAGCCGGGGCCAATGACTCCGGTTTTTATTTTATCTAAATGTCCCAATCACCTTGACTTCCCGACTTATTATCGGTATACTGACCTTTGTGTAAAATATCGCAGCGGGAAGCGGTAACCGCGTCAACAGTTTCTTGCCATGTGAATCATATGAGCGCAATTGTGTAACCAGCGGCTGCAATTGGTGAAGGTTGAAAAGAAACTGCACGTATTACTGAGCTTCCATTCGTTATTTTACTCCATTGCAGTTTTTGAATAAAACTGACAACAATTTAAATGGAGGAATCCCAAAATGGCAAGATATACAGGACCATCATGGAAAAAATCAAGACGTTTAGGCATATCTTTGACCGGTAGCGGAAAAGAACTGGCAAGACGTCCATATGCACCAGGTCAGCACGGACCTACTGCGCGTATCAAACTATCTGAATACGGCCTGCAGTTAAAAGAAAAACAGAAACTTCGTTACATGTACGGGTTGAACGAACGTCAATTCTTCAACTTGTTCACTAAAGCAGGTAAGATTCGTGAAGGTAAGCACGGTGTCAACTTCATGGTGTTGCTTGAACAGCGTCTAGATAACGTTGTTTACAGACTTGGTCTTGCGACTACTCGTCGTCAGGCTCGTCAGCTTGTAAACCACGGTCACATCACTGTAAACGGCAAACGTGTCGATATTCCATCATTCCACGTATCAGTTGGAGATGTAGTCGGTGTTCGTGAAAAATCTAAAGACCTTAAAATCATCAAAGAATCAGTTGAATCTATCTTTGGTCGTCCGGATTTCATTACTTTCGACGACGAAAAGCTGGAAGGATCTCTTACACGTCTACCACTACGTGAAGAAATGCCTGCTGAAATCGATGAAGCGTTTATCGTTGAGTACTACAACAGATAATCCGATATTAACAGTATTAAAAAGCCTTCTGTCATTAAATCGACAGAAGGCTTTTTTAGATTGACTGAACACGTCATGTTTAAAGAGCTTCGAGGAGAACATTACAGAATTCTTCCAGCATTTTTTTGTCGTCTTGCGAGAAACGATTCTTGATTGGCGCATCAATATCAAGGACACCGATTTTTCTACCGTTTTTGATAAGCGGAACTACAATTTCTGACTCACTGGCTGCATCACAGGCAATATGACCTGGAAACTGATGAACATCAGGAACGACAATTGTTTCTTCGTTCTTAAAGGCTGTGCCGCATACTCCGCTGCCGTCCTTTATTCGAACGCAAGCTACTTTACCCTGGAAAGGACCCAGGACGAGTTCCTGATCAGTTGTGTCCCACAAGTAGAAGCCAGCCCAGTTTACGTCTGTCAAGTGATCAAAAAGCAGAGCAGATGCATTGCTGAGATTGGCTATCAGGTTAGGCTCATCTGCCAGAACAGCCTGAAGCTGCTTATTTATCATATAATTCAGTTCTTTTCCCATGATTCTTTCCTTTCGCTGCTATGTTTTTTTTAGAATTTGCTTGCTAGTATAACATAATTGATCTAAGTTTGATATACTATATAAAAGAGAATAAGGGTAGACTCTCGTATCTACTGCTGGAGGGAATAAAATGACAATCGAAATTGTCGTAGCGATCAGCATCGTCATACTTGCAGTGATAGTGTATTTCAGTACATATTACCTCAAGAAAACACATTATACTGATATCGACCGACTGGATCACAAAAAAAAGGACGTATTCAGTTATTTGCCTAATGAGAAAGCAGATAAGCTTGAAAGAATGGCAATTAGTGGCCAATCTAAAGCATCAGCTGAAATGGCTGTCAGTAAGGTGAACTTGATCAATGATGAAAGACTGCCGGAAGTAGAGGCGTTTTTATTTGATGCCGAACAAGCCACAGATCGTTACCGGTTCAAGCAGGCTTCAGACTATCAGAAAAGAGCAGATGAATCGCTGAAAGCTATTGAAGAAGATGTCAAGCAGATAGTCAGTACGATCGATGAATTGCTGCAGCGTGAAGAAGCGAATCTGAAAAAAGTCGATGCTATTAAGAAAAGGTACCATAAAATCAGAAAAGAACTGCTGGCGAACAGCTTTACTTTTGGCGACAGCATCAATAATCTCGAAGACAAATTGGGTGACATTGAATCCAAGTTCACCTCGTTTTCCGATCTGACAGCATCAGGAGATCACGAAGAAGCTAAGCTGATTGTATCTAAACTGGATAAAGATATGTCAGCGATGGAAAAGCTAATGAGTCGTATCCCTGAACTGATCAAGACGATCAACACGTCCTATATCAAACAGAAAGAAGAGATAGTCGAAGGGTACAGAACTCTGACTGAAACAGGGTATCTCTTTCCAGAAGCAAATGAAATGGAAAATAAGTTAAACACGCTCCATAGTGATATCATTGAACTGAAATCTCTTGTTGAGGAACTGGATATTAAAAAAGCAGATTCTCAAAGTGAAGCTGTCGAAATAGAGATCAATGACTTATACGATCTTATGGAAACTGAAATTGAATCCAAGGCATCGGTAAACACTTTAATCAAGAAACTAAAGAAGATCATATTGTACGTTCAGGAGCAGAATCGTGAAATGGGCTTTGAACTTGACCGGATCAACCAGAGCTATACCCTCTATCAGAATGAGGAGAATCAGTATAAAGACCTGAAAGAGGCCCTAAAAGAACAAGTCAAACTGATCAGTGAGGTAGAAGCAGAGCTTTCAGAAGAACAAATACCGTACTCAACTGCAGAAGGGTTACTTAAAAAGAGCTTCGAGCAGTTGGAGAACGTGTCCCGAACTTATGAGACAATGTCGAAACAGCTTTATTCTTATAGAGAGAAAGAGCTGCAGATCAAAACTGATATTGAAGAAATGGAAATGGCATTAAGGGAAATGAAACGTTACATTGAAAGCAAGCATCTTCCGGGTCTGCCGAAAGCTTTTCTAGATCTCTTTTTCTATACAACAGATCACCTGGAGGCTTTATCCAAGGAACTCGCCAGACCTCGTCTAAATCTGAAAGAGGTGCTATCTCTTCATAAAATGTGTGAAGACGATATCGAATCACTGGCGTATCAGACCGACGCGATCGTCGATGAAGCTCTCCTGACAGAACTGACCAGCCAGCGCCTATACAGACATAAAGACGAACATCCAGAAGTAATCGAGACAATCAAATACAGTGAGTCCCTCTTCCTCGATGAGTATGATTATAAAACTGCCCTTAAAATGGTCAGAGAAAAACTGGAAACAATTGAGCCTGGTGCATATCAGACCCTATACGAAGAGTATAAAAAAGATAAATCGTATGATTAAAACCTAATTTACGGGAAAAGTCAGTCTAGTACTGGCTTTTTTCACGGTTACCATACTGCGGGTAATACACCAGTCCAAGGCTTGAAGAAGCAAAAAATTTTGATATAATAGAAAAAGTTTGTATATGAACGGCATAGAGAGGTTTTGACATGATATACTTTGACAATTCAGCTACAACTAAAATTAATGACTCAGTTCTCGAGTCCTATCTGGAAGCAAGCAAACGATACTACGGTAACCCGTCCAGTCTGCATGTTATGGGCGAAGAGACGAGTAGTCTGCTGAAACGGTCCCGTGCTCAGGTGGCCGAGCTGCTTCAGGTCGATTCTGAAGAAATAGTCTTTACCAGCGGTGGTACTGAAGGAGACAACTGGGCAATAAAAGGCACAGCAATCGAAAAGATGGCTTACGGGAAGCATATTATCTCTACAGCTATCGAGCATCCAGCAGTAATTAAATCCTTGGAGCAACTGGAACAAATGGGCTGGGAAGTGACGTACCTTTCTGTAGATGAGAAAGGTCAGATCGATTTGGATGAACTAAAGCAGGCTATCAGAAAAGATACGGTTCTTGTATCCATAATGGCTGTCAACAATGAGATGGGAAGCATACAGCCTTTAAGGAAAATTGGAGAAATACTTGAAACTTATCCATCTATACACTTTCATGTAGATGCTGTACAGGCAGTCGGCAAAATTGATCTGGACCTGGCTGGATCAAGAATCGATATCGCTGTCTTTTCTGGACATAAATTCCATGCGCCTAAGGGGACCGGCTTCATTTATCTGAAAAAAGGCAGAAAACTTGCTCCCCTGATGAGTGGTGGGGGCCAGGAAAAAGGAAAACGAAGCGGGACAGAAAATGTACCAGGGAATATTGCTATGGCTAAAGCTCTGAGACTTCTGTTAGAAGACGTAACAGTTAAAAGAAAAAGATTATCTGAACTGAAAAACGAACTGACTGATTATTTGAAAAAATTGGAGAAAGTGACCATCTTTACCCCTGATGAGAGTGCACCTCATATTATTTGTTTCGGAATGAACCGGATTCGAGGGGAAGTCATTGTCCACGCACTGGAAAAGCATGGGATCATTGTATCGACGACTAGCGCTTGTTCCAGCAGGAGAAAGACGAAAACACCGACTGTACTGGATATGGGCTACACTAAAGAAGAAGCTGAATCAGCTGTCAGAATAAGCTTGAGTCACTTAAACACGAATGATGAAGTTCAGCAATTCAAAGACCAGTTCAATTTGATATATGAGCAGTTGAAAGATATAAATTAAGGAGAGCGTTATGCAGATTACAGAAATTCTGGTTCGCTATGGCGAGCTGTCAACAAAAGGAAAGAACAGAAAATTTTTCATCAAGAAGCTGCACAGAAATGTTCGGTCACAACTTCGTCAGTTCAGCACAGTCAAGATCAGTTCGAACAGGGACAGGATGCATATTGATCTGAACGAGGAAGACGCCAATGCAGTGATGACCGAACTTAAGGATGTATTCGGAATCCAGTCATTTTCACCTGTCGTTAAAGTTGATAAAACGCTGGATGAAGCTAAGAAAGCCGTGGTTCATCTGGTTAAGGAACAGTTCAGAGAGAATGTGACTTTCAAGATCATGACCAGAAGAGCTGACCATGATTTTGAATATGATACGAATGAAATGAACCGTCTGCTTGGAGCTGAAGTTGAAAAGGCTGTTCAGCCAGTATCAGTGAAAATGAAGAACCCGGATGTTACAGTCAGGGTAGAGGTTCGAAAAGACGGGATTTTCATCTCTGTTGATACTCTGTCAGGTGCAGGAGGTCTTCCAGTAGGTACAAGTGGAAAAGGGATGCTTATGCTGTCAGGGGGGATCGATTCACCTGTTGCGGGATATCTGTCGATGAAACGAGGCATGTCTATAGAAGCTGTTCATTTTCACAGTCCGCCTTACACTAGCCCGCAAGCTCTTCAGAAAGCTAAAGATCTCACTGCCAAAATTGCACGTTTTGGCGGAGACGTCACCTTCCTGGAAGTTCCCTTTACTGAAATTCAGGAAGAAATTAAGAAAGTGATTCCCGAAACGTATTCAATGACTATTACCAGACGAATGATGCTGAGGCTGACTGATGCGATCAAAGAACACAGAAACGGGTTGGCGATAATCAACGGTGAGTCGCTCGGGCAAGTCGCTTCTCAGACTCTAGAAAGCATGAGAGCTATAAACGAAGTGACCAATACTCCTGTTCTCAGACCACTGATTTCAATGGACAAGAACGACATCATTAAAATTGCACAGGATATCGATACCTTTGATCTGGCGGTTCAGCCTTATGAAGACTGCTGCACGGTCTTTGCCCCTACACGTCCTAAAACAAAGCCTAGACTGCACAAGGTCAAGGAACTGGAAGAGGAGCTGGATATCGAAGGGATGATGCAGCGTGCACTGGACGGCATTGTTGATACGGTGATCGGTAAACATTCCGATTCTGAGCAGTCAAATGAAGATGCATTTGATTCGCTTTTCTGATCTTTTGGTTGCATTCAGCTCTGATGAAACGTACACTAGACTTAAACGATAGGAAAGAAGGGAAAAACATGGATGTAACTTTAAAAGGTAAAAAATTCCAGACAAACGCTCAACCCCCTCAAGTAGGAGACGATGCGCCTTCCTTTACGGCTAAGAATCTGAATGAAGAAACGGTCAGCTTGTCAGATTACAAAGGAGATGTGCTGATCATCAGTACGGTTCCGGATATTGAAACAAGCACGTGTTCCAGACAGACGAATACCTTCAATGATAAAGCTGAAGATCTGAAGAATACACGGATCATTTCCATATCGACAAATACTATAGAGCAGCAGACCAAATGGGCAGAATCTAAAGTGCTGTCTTCAGATATTCTTCATGACAGTGACCGGTCATTTGCTAAAGATTATGGTCTTTACATCGAAGCTATTGACAAAATGGCTCGGACAGTCTTTGTCATCAATAGAAACGGCCAGATCGTCTACCGTGAAGTGGTGAAAGAAATGGCAGAAGATCCTAACTATGAAGAAGCTTTGTCAGCTGCAAGACATGAAGAAGCAGAACTGAACTAATTCAGACAAGAGAATAAATAAAAGCATAGAACAAGAGGAGTAATGATCCGAATCATCTCAGAGAATGGGTGTCAGCTGGAAATCCCTGATGAAGACGATCACGAAGTAGCTTGGGAGCTTTTACGGGGAAACCAAATAGTACTCGTAAATGGGACGACAGACCATTAATACTGTCTAGAGAGATTACAGCATATATTTGATCGACCGGAATATGCTGTAGTAATATAGGTGGTACCGCGAAGCATTCGTCCTAGTTTGATTAGGATGGGTGCTTTTTTTGATAATTAAAATAAATGAGGTGCATAAAATGGAAGAGAATAACATGTCAACGAAATACGATCCAACTGCCGTAGAAGCAGGAAAATATCAGGAATGGCTGGATAAAGATTTGTTCAAGCCAAATGAGAAGGGAACAGAACCGTATTCTATCGTCATTCCGCCGCCGAACGTGACAGGGAAACTTCACTTGGGCCACGCATGGGATACGACGCTTCAGGATATCATAATTAGACAAAAGCGTATGCAGGGATATGACACCTTGTGGCTTCCAGGGATGGACCATGCCGGAATAGCAACCCAGGCCAAAGTAGAAGAGAAACTGGCTGAGCAGAACATTTCCCGTCATGATCTGGGTCGAGAGAAGTTTCTTGAAAAAGTATGGGACTGGAAAGAAGAATATGCGGCTAATATCCGTGATCAGTGGGCAAAAGTTGGTATATCAGTCGATTATTCAAGAGAACGGTTTACGCTTGATGAAGGACTGAATAAAGCAGTAAACAAAGTATTTGTTGATCTGTATAATAAGGGTCTTATCTATCGTGGAGAGTACATCATCAACTGGGACCCTAAAGCGCAGACGGCCTTATCAGACATTGAAGTCGAGCACAAAGAAGTCAATGGTGCCTTCTACCATATCAGCTATCCGATAGTGGACAGCGAGGAGTCGGTAGAAATTGCTACGACCCGTCCGGAAACAATGCTTGGAGATACGGCTGTAGCTGTCCATCCAGATGATGAGAGGTATCAGCACCTGATTGGAAAGAAAGTGCTACTTCCTATATTAGACAGGGAACTGGATGTCATCGCTGATGACTATGTCGACATGGAATTTGGTACAGGAGTAGTCAAGATTACTCCCGCCCATGACCCGAATGATTTTGAAATCGGTCAGCGACATGATCTGAAACAAATCAATGTGATGAACAATGATGGATCCATGAACAGTCTGGCAGGAAAATATGAAGGGATGGACCGGTTCGAAGCACGTAAAGCTCTAGTCAGTGATCTTAAAGAAGAAGGATATCTAATCAAGATTGAAGACATGCAGCACAGCGTGGGTCACTCAGAACGAACAGGTGTCATTGTCGAGCCGAGACTGTCAACTCAATGGTTTGTGAAGATGGATCACTTATCTGATAAAGCACTGGCTAACCAGCTGACTGAAGATAAAGTCAATTTCGTACCGGAACGTTTTGAGAAGACATTCAATAGCTGGATGGAAAATGTACACGACTGGGTTATTTCAAGACAGTTGTGGTGGGGACACCGTATACCGGCCTGGTATCACAATGAGACAGGTGAAGTTTACGTTGGAGAGTCAGCCCCCTCTGATCTGGAAAACTGGACGCAGGATAATGATGTGCTGGATACCTGGTTCAGTTCGGCCCTCTGGCCTTTTTCTACTATGGGGTGGCCTGACGTGGAAAGCAGCGACTTTAAGAAATACTTCCCGACGAGTACGCTGGTAACAGGGTATGACATTATTTTCTTCTGGGTCAGCCGTATGATTTTCCAGAGTCTTGAATTTACAGGCAAAGCGCCGTTCAAGCATGTTCTCATGCATGGACTGATAAGAGATGAGCAGGGCAGAAAGATGAGTAAATCTTTAGGAAACGGAATTGATCCTATGGAAGTCATCGACAAGTATGGTGCGGATGCACTGAGATGGTTCCTTTCCAACGGATCTGCTCCTGGCCAGGATGTCCGCTTCAGTTATGAAAAGATGGATGCATCATGGAACTTCATCAATAAGATATGGAATGCAAGCAGATATGTCATCATGAATTTAGGTAACTTTTCAGTTGAAGAAATCGATCTGACTTTAGAAAAATCG
Source organism: Alkalibacterium sp. s-m-28 (assembly GCF_054658175.1). Lineage (NCBI taxonomy): Bacteria > Bacillati > Bacillota > Bacilli > Lactobacillales > Carnobacteriaceae > Alkalibacterium > Alkalibacterium sp. s-m-28. The sequence goes on along the minus strand of NZ_BAAGIQ010000010.1, from coordinate 2,011 downwards.
ATTGCAGACAAATGGATCCTAGCTCGTCTTAATGAGACAGTCAGACAAGTGACCGACCTGTTTGAGAAGTTTGAATTCGGTGAAGCTGGCCGTCAGTTGTATAAATTCATCTGGGATGATTACTGTGACTGGTATATAGAGATGAGTAAGGAAGTCCTGACACAGGGAACGAAAGAACAGAAGCAGTCTGCCAAGTCTGTTCTTGTACATGTTCTGGACCAGACCCTGCGTCTGCTTCATCCGATCATGCCATTCGTAACTGAAGAAATATGGTCTCATATCCCTCACTCAGGAGAGTCCATCGTAACTGCAGAATATCCTGTGACTCGCACTGAATTCGAAGATCAGGATGCTGTAGAAAACATGGACATGTTGATCGAACTGATTAGGGCTGTCAGAACGATTCGTTCGGAGGCTGACAGACCTTTGTCCAAAACGATTGATTTGCTGATCAGAACTAAAGGAGACAAAGAAGAGACTTTCCTTAAAAAAAATGAGTCATTCATCAGACGATTCTGTAACCCTGATCAGCTAGTCATAGAACAGTTGGTCGATGTGCCGGAAGAAGTGAAAGTAGCTGTAGTAACTGGCGCGGAAGTATTCATCCCACTTGCCGGACTAGTCGACTTCAAAGAAGAAATCAAGCGTCTGGAAAAAGAGCAGTCTAAATGGCAGAGTGAAATCACTCGAGTGGAGAAGAAACTTGCTAATGAAAAATTCGTTCAGAATGCTCCAGACAGCATCGTTGAAGAAGAGCGAGCTAAAGGGAGAGAGTATCAGGAGAAATATGATTCTGTCACTCGACAGTTGGCGAAAATGAAAGAGATAGAAGAGGATAATCGATGAATAGACTGATCATATTTGATATGGACGGGCTGATGTTCGACACTGAACCCCTCTATTATAAAGCCAACCAGAAGACAGCTGACCGTATAGGCCTTCCCTTTGACTATGCGTTTTATGAAAAGTATATTGGTGCCAGCGAGAAAGACTTTTTCAATGCGATGTATCAGTCATTTGACAAGGAAAAAGTCGAGCGATTCATCACTGACAGTACAGCGGATTTAAAAGATGTCCTGTTTGCGGCTCCTCCAGTCAAGAAAAAAGGACTGGTCGATCTGCTCGATTATCTGAAAAGTAATGAATACAAAATGGTGGTCGCGTCCAGTTCTGAAAGAGAGGTCGTCAAGGCACTTCTCGTTAGTGCTGAGGTATCAGATTACTTTGACGGCGTCGTTGGAGGAGATGATGTGACGCATTCAAAACCTCACCCTGAGATATTCATCAAAGCCAGTACGCTGGCAGGTGAAAATTTATCTAATATTTTAGTTCTTGAAGATTCAGTAAACGGGATCAAAGCGGCTAACGCAGCAGGCTTTCCAGTTATAATGGTACCGGATCTTATCGAACCTGATGATGAGATACGCAGCCGAACATTAGACGTCTGCCATGATCTTCATGAAGTTCTAACGAAGATAAAAAGTGACATTTTAATTTAATGGGTAATGTTATAGAAGAGGAGCTAAAGACAGCTTCTCTTCTTTTCATGTGCGCCCGGCATGGGCGACAACTTGGTGGTGAAAGTCCACTACAGACTTGGCAGTAGGAACTGTTAGCGAAAGACAAGGGTGTCCGCCGTGAGGCGGAATCTGAAGGAAGTCGGACGCAAATGCTTGCACTGACGAACAGAAACTTCATATCAAGGCTTAATAGAACGGATGAGCTTGCATGACAAAGTGAAGTCCGATACTGCCCGAATTCTATTGAGTAAATGAAGCAGTGACATGAGCAGAAGGTTGTCGTTCTTACCCGGGGAGGTCTCGTCAGCGCTTAGTAGTAACAACGAATGGCGAGAAGTCAGCCAATATTTTTGTGACGAGTAACCGCAGGAACAGAGGTCATAGTAGGGAAAATGTACCGAAGGACCGAACAGTATCAATACTTTGAAGATTGGAGGTTAGGCATTATGACAAACGCAGAAAACAACCACAAGGTTGGCAAGCTACAAAGG
>NZ_BAAGIQ010000009.1:0-44217 GCF_054658175.1 Alkalibacterium sp. s-m-28 | reverse complement strand
AAAAACCACGACATCATCGGTATCGAAGATTTGCAGGTGTCGAACATGGTGAAGAACCGCAAGTTGAGTAAAGCCATCAGCGAAGTCTCATGGTCAGAGTTCCGGACTATGCTTAAATACAAAGCAGACTGGTACGGCAAACAAGTTGTCACTGTGGCGAAAAACTTTCCATCCAGCCAATTGTGTTCAAATTGTGGCTACCAAAACAAAGCCGTTAAGAATCTCACTGTCCGTGAATGGGCTTGCCCTGAGTGCAATAGTCATCACGATAGAGATATTAACGCAAGCATGAATCTTCGCAACGAAGCGTTGCGATTAACCGTAGGGATTACGGGGTTAGCCTGATAAAGTAACCGACCGATAGGTTGGTGTTCTCAGGAATCCCCCACTTCAAGGAGAGTTAGCGAGTAAGTGGGGGTAGTTCAATGAATGCCATCGCACCCATGAATCCGGCAATGATTCCGACGAACACGCCCATATTTAGTGCCGGCGCTTCCAGAACTGATGTAAAGTACCCATCGACCGGAATCTCTGTCCCGAATAGTGTCTGCGTGATCGCTGATTAATCTGCAAGCATGTCTCCAGTGACGCCGAAAATTGCTCCGGTGATCCGATTGATCAGAATAAAACTGATTCCGGCAGCAAAGGCTCCACCAGCTTTATCTTTGGCCCAGCTTCCACCAATAGCCAGAGCAAAGAGGATATGCAGGTTTCCAATAATCGCCCACCCAATATTCTCGATTACGCTTCCAAAAGCAACCAGGGCTGTCAGGTCAGGGTTGATCAGCGGAATCGATCCACCGATACTGATCATCAGACCGGCTGCCGGCATAACGGCAATGACTCCCATCAGGGCTTTTCCGAATTTCTGCCAGAACTCAAAGTTCATTAACTTTTTCATCATTTATTCTCCTATTCTACAAGTTGACGTTTTCATTTTGTCCAACGGCTTCCACTCTATCTTTTAGAGCAAACGCTAGAGATGCGGCGCCAAGTACGCCTGCTTCGTTTTCAAGTGATGCCGTTCTGATCGCTGTGCGTGTGGCAATCGTCGGAAATGCATGGCGTTCAAAGTGCGGCGTCACGTAATCGAGCAGCAGCTGCCCGGCTCTGGACACCCCGCCCCCAAGAACAATCGTTGACGGGTTCAGGATATTGGCAATATTAGCACAAGTCTTTCCCAGATAGCTGCCCACCTTATTCAGAACATCATCTGCTAATGGATCATTTAATCTAGCCTGATCGAAGACTATTTTCGCTGTGATTGGCTGACTGTTCCATATTTTCTGAGCCAACTGTGACTCCCCGATAAACTGCTCAGCTTCTTTTCTGGCAACATTGACGATACCAGTCGCACTGGCTACTGTTTCCAGACAGCCTACCTGACCGCACGTACAGTGAAAACCGTCTGCATCGACTTTGACATGACCAATTTCTCCAGCAGTATCATGTGCTCCATGAACCAGCTCCCCGTTGACGATCACTCCGCCCCCGACACCAGTTCCTAGAGTCAGAAAGACCACATGTGGCTCATTTTGTCCGGCTCCCAGCCACTGCTCTCCCAGAGCGGCAACGTTTGCATCATTGTCCAACTCAAATGGAATTCCTAGGGCACCTTCGATTTCTTCACGGACATGGACCGTTTCAGTCCAGTTCAAATTATAGGCACCAGTCACTGTCCCTTCAGACCTGTTCACAGATCCAGGTGATCCCATTCCGATTGCTGAAATATCTTCAGCCGTAAGTGACTGTTCGCTCATTTTTTCCTGAATCGACTGTATGATTGTAGGAACGATACTGCGCCCCTTGTTATGGACAGGAGTGGGAACGGCCCACTGAGTGACCGTTTCCCCTTTCCGTGTCAGAAAGGCAAATTTAATCGTCGTTCCACCTAAGTCGATGCCAATCGCTAATTTTTCCATCCGCTTCTCCTTTGCTTAAAGAACGTAATAGTTCGGATCGTGCCAAATTTTCTGTTTGGTTACTTTATACACACGTGATTCATATGGACGCAGCGTCATGACTGCATTCTGAGCATCTGTAACGGTATAGTTGCTTAATTTCAAGTCTCCAAGCTCCAGTTCTTCACTCAGGTCCAAGTCAGTCGTCTCATTGAACAGATTGACAATCACAACATATTCCACCCCTTCGTATGCGCGAAGGTAGGCATAGACCTTGTCATGCTCCTCAGCAATAAGTTCATAATGCCCGTAGATCAGAGCAGGAGTGGTTTGTCTCATCAGAATCATCTTCTTGTAGAAATGATAGATCGAATCCGGATCATTCAGAGCCTGTTCCACGTTGATATCCGGATAATTCGGATTGACGCCGAGCCATGGTTGTCCTGTTGTGAACCCGGCTTGAGGCGCATTTGACCACTGCATCGGTGTGCGTGAATTGTCCCGTCCGTTCTTCCAGATGTATGCCATGATTTCTTCGTGCGTCGAGCCATTTTTCGTTTCAATGTTATACATGTTGATCATGCCGACATCATCGTAGTCCTCGATCGAGTCGAACTGTACATTCGTCATACCGATTTCCTGACCCTGATAGATGAATGGCGTGCCCTGCATGAAGAAATAGAATGTCGCCAAGGCTTTCGCAGAGGTTTTTCTCAGATCTGCATCATTGCCCCAGGTTGATACGCTTCTCGCCAGGTCATGGTTTTCAATAAATAACGCGTTCCATCCACGACCGTCCAGGCCTTTCTGCCAGCGGGTCATGACCTCTTTCAGTTCCTTCAAGTCAAGTCCGTCGCCATTTGCTCCCCATAAACCTAGGTGCTCGAACTGGAAAATCATGTTGAAGTAGCCTTTCTCTTCGCCTACCCAGCGGTCTGCATCCTGAATCCTTACTCCATTCGCTTCCCCGACAGTCATGACATCATAGTTTCTGATTGTACGCTCGGCAAACTCCGACAGAAACAGATCGATGCCCGGCTGATTCATGTGTCCGTCAAAGGAAGGCACGTAGTCCTTGTTCAGCGGGTTAGGCATATTCGGATAGCCGTTCTTTTTCTTGATATGTGAAATGGCATCGACTCTGAACCCGTCGATTCCCTTGTCCAGCCACCAGTTGATCATTTCGTATAAGCGTTCTCTGACCTTTGGATTTTCCCAGTTCAAGTCAGGCTGCTTTTTTGAAAAAACGTGCATATAGTACTCGCCTGTTTTTTCATCATATTCCCAGACCGACCCACCGAAGATCGACTCCCAGTTATTAATTTCGGAGCCATCCGGTTTTGCCGGATGCCAGATGTAAAAATCACGGTAGGGGTTATCTTTAGATGATCGGGATTCGATAAACCACTCGTGCTCATCAGAGGTATGGTTGATGACCAGATCCATAATGATTTTCATGCCACGCTTATGCACTTCTTCAAGCAGTTCGTCAAAATCAGCCATCGTTCCAAATTCTTTCATAATCCCGTGATAATCACTGATATCGTATCCGTTATCATCATTAGGCGACTCGTAAATCGGGCTGATCCAGATCACATCGATCCCCAGATCCTTGATGTAATCAAGCTTTTCAATAATGCCTCTTAAATCTCCAATGCCGTCTCCATTTGAATCATAAAAACTGCGCGGATAGATCTGATACGCGACCGCTTTCTTCCACCATTGCTTTTTCATTTATATTCGTCACTCCATATTCCTGAGATACTCTATACCCTGTCAATTATGACAACAGACTAATATTATCTTCTGAATAAACGGCTTTCAATACTTTTCTGCCTGTTATCGGTATCAGAATGGATATATGAAAAATGGATTAGTGAGACGTCGCTTTATGGCGGGGCACATCGATGCTGGAACATGTATTGGGACCAGTTCGAGAGACTTTTAGATACGAGTTTGATGTGGGCAGCAACTCGGAACCAGCTCGGTGGTTCGTTCCTGCTTGAGTTGATCGCAAGATCCATCTTAGAACCCACTCAGAAGAAATCATATCTCGAGTCGATCCCGCTGAGCTCGACAGATTCCCCCAAGCAGCAGACATAAGAAAAAGCAGTAAGCACCTTCTTAAATCCTAGGCTGCTCACTGCTTTTCATTCAATGTCTATAGAGCTGGGGCATACCCCAGCTTTCTTTCTTATGTCTTATTTTTCTTTTTGATCTGTCTGACCGCGACCCCTGTCAAAAGGCTCACTAGGCCGACTGCTCCGACTGTCCAGAGCATTGTTGCCGTAGAAGGAAGTCTTTCTCCATTCCGATCACCAGTTTGGGATTTAGAAGAATCGCCTTCCGATTCGGTAGTCTCCTCACCATTAGGGTCATCTAATGGACCATCTGAATGACCTTGATCGCTATCAGCTGCGGAATCTTCACTATCCTGACCAGCACCAGGATTCTCAGACGAATCAGTATGGTCTGCCGATTGACCATCACCCTCGGCATCTCTTTCTGAATCAGCTATTTCTTCTCCACCTGAGACAGGATCGTCGCCATCGGATTCCTGATCTGTTCCTGGTCCAGATTCTCCATCGGGCTGTTCCCCGTTGCCTGGGTCAGTTGCTTCTTCATCATCCTCGGTTTCTTCTACCGGTTCTTCTGAATCATCCGGTGTTTCGATTTCTTCCGCAATCAGTGACCCGTTGTCCACTGTAAGAAGTGCTGTTCCGCCGTCTGCCATGGCTGGCAATGTAAATGTGATGATCTGGCTATCCCCCGTCTCTTCAGCAGAGTACTGGCTGTCTGAATAATGATCCATCACGATGACGTCGCTGCTATCCACTCCCACAGAAATCAGCTGCTCCTCTTCGGATGTATTGAAGGCAAGAAACACTGATTCATCTTCCAGAGCCCGTTCGACAATCATCCAGTCCTCGTCTTCTGAAGTCAGGAAAGTCTCCCTCGTTCCTCTGGAAAGCAGTTCGCTGAATTCATTTCTAAATCCGATGACTTTCTGATAATGCGTCAGGATATGATTACCTTCAATCAAATCCCAGCCGAAGTCATAGCGGTTATCATACTGGGGCCAATTTGCGTCTCCTGTCTGGCCAAGCTCTTCCCCGTAGTAAATGACCGGCTGTCCTTTCGAGGTCATCTGAAGCGAGGCAGCCAGCTTAAGTTTCCCTTCATCTCCACCAACCGAATATAGGAAGCCCGGTTCATCATGACTGCCTAAAAACTGCCCAAGAGTAGCATTACTGGCTAAAACATTATTTCTATTGACTAAATGAGTATTCGCCCGCTCTATGCGTCCGTTGACGAAGTCTGCTGCATAGCTTTTGAAACTGAAATCTAGCAGACTGTCCATCATCCCTGTATTTAAATAGCCATGATCGTTCTGGTAATTTGCTCCCCAAGATTCTCCGATCAGCTTGAATGCTGGATCTCTTTCAATGAGTTCATTTTTAAAGTGCTGCCAGGTCGTATCGTCGACGTGCTTGACTGTGTCGACCCGGAAACTCGCGATCGCATTTCCATCAGCTGTTGTGGAGCGCTCGATCCAGTCTGCCTGCCAGGCTACCAGCTGCTCTCTGACGGCCGCTTCTTCTGTTAGAAAGTCCGGTAGACCCGCCAGTTCCATGGTCAAGTCTGTGCTACCGCCTTGTTCTCTAATCATGCCGTCAAAGCGTGCCCTGTCTTCGTCCGTCGGATAGCCTGCTGGTGGATCGTCCACCCCGTCGTTAGGATGCATACCGTAGCCGGCATGGTTCAGTACCACATCGACCATAATAGCGATCCCTCTGTCCGCTGCCTGGTCAATCAGGTCATGAAATTCTTCAAGCGTCCCAAGGTGCGGATTCAATTCTTCAAAATCCTTTGCCCAGTAGCCATGGTAGGCATAGTAGGTGCCGTTATCACTGCGGTATTCGACATCGTGACCCACATTTTCAACGATTGGTGTGATCCAGATGGTCGACACACCCAAATTTTCCAGGTAATCAAGGTTCTCCGTTACCCCTTTGAAATCCCCTCCCTGATATGTGCCTCGAGGATTTTCTGCCTGACTGTAATCAATGCCGTACGGATCATTGTTCGTCGGATCCCCGTCAGCAAAGCGGTCGGTAAGCATAAAGTAGATGATTTCTTCATCCCAGTCCCGTTCACCTTCTGCCTTGTTCCGCTCACTGATTGTCACGTCAGTTTGCGCAGTATAACGTCCGTTGTTTTCATCCCAGACGTTGACGGTTATTGGGTATGTTCCCGGCTGGATTGTGTGATCAGCTGATAGGGTCACCCGGTTCAGTTCAGGAGAAATAACTAGATCAGACGGTCCCCCGATCGATGAGACATCCGCTGAAATGCGTGATACCTCAAGGTCAGACTGATTATCGATCGTGACATCAAGAAGTCCGTGTTCGTTGTAGCTGAATGCCCGGCTGACTGAAGCAGACACTCTGATGTCCTCTTCTCCCTCAGATTCTTCCGGTCCGTCCTCTTCATCTGATCTGTAAAAAGGATTAGTAAAGGCTTGAGTTGGGTCATCAGCTGTGACAAAGACCTGATTCATCGTATCAAATGAGGCGAACCGTAAGTCCTCCGTCAGCTTGTCTTCTCCATCTGACAGATTAACGACTAAAAAGCCGACTGACTGGGCAGATTCATTGACTGGAAGATCGATGTAGGCTCCGTGCGGGCCGACCTGATTATTTGAAAATGGAATGGCGTCATTAGGCCACTCACTAGGCTGATTCGGTGCATCTCCCCAGAACCATACCCCGTAATCCTCATAGTTCACGGCGTCGTTTAGGTAGTGAATACGCAGAGCCGGTGTCTCAAAGTCGACTGGAACATAATAATGGACAGATCCATCAGCTCTGATCCAGACTTCTTCAACTTCCGGGAACAATGTAATGATAATGTCTTCCTCAATATATCTTGTTCCATCTCCGAATACAGGAATCAGACCGATTTCTTCAGCATCCGCCTGTATTGCAATGTCCTGATAGTAACCAAAGTCAGTCTGATCAGATTCTGAAAAAGACGAACCGGACGGCCAGGAAGACACGTCCTCAGATTTCGTCAGCACATCTCCCCACATCCATAACGAGAGATCATTATCAATTTCATCCGTTTCAAGATGTACCCGAAGCATCCGCTCAGTCTCGGCACTCACGGAGGTGAAATCGGGAAAGACATTGGCTAACGACTGAAATAGCAGTAAAAAGACCAGTAAAGCTGAAAATAATGCAGATGATTTTCTGTTCATTTACTCAGACTCCTCTTCTTTTTAGTTAACGCTTTCAATTTTGAGCAAAAAGAACTCCCCCTACGGAAGGCGTAAGGAGAGCTTTAGTTGTATTACCCTTTGGTGGCACCGGCGGCAAGACCTGAAATAAGGTACTTCTGCAGCAGCAGGTAAACTGTGGCGATCGGAATAGCGATCAGTACCGCTCCGGCAGCGAATCGGCTGAAGTTATTGGAAAACTGGGCGTTGACAAAGTTGTACAGACCCAGAGCCAATGTGAAATTTTCAGGGCTTCTCAACACGATACGAGGCAGGATAAAGTCCATGAATGGGGCCATGAAGTTGAACAGGGCCACCACAGATAAAATAGGTTTTGCCAGCGGCAGCAGAATCTGGAAAAAGATTCTGAAGTGTCCGGCACCATCCATTTTAGCGGATTCATCCAGCGATTTAGGCAGGGTATCCAGGTAACCTTTGACTAAAAAGGCATTCATCGGAATGTTTCCTCCGATATAAATCAGGATCAGTCCCCATAGGTTGTCAATAAGGCCAATCGTGTTCAGCAGGATGAATAAAGCCACCATTGCCATCAGAACTGGAAACATCTGAAGCAGAAGGAAGGCATATAAGCCGTACGTGCGTCCTCTGAAACGGTAACGCGAAAATGCATAGGCTGTAAAGCTGACCAGCAGCGTCGTTACTACCGTTACGATTGTGGAAACGAACAAGGTGTTCCGATACCACTGCAGGTAGTCACTTCTTGGATTGGTAAAAAGCCAGACGTAATTATCCAGAGACCAGTTTTCCGGAGAAAGGGACGCTGTAAATAAGTTAGATGCCGTGTTCATTGAAATGGCAAAGGCCCAGAACAGCGGATAGAAAATGATCAGGAACATGACGGCCAGAATCAGATAAATCATCGCGACTTCAAGCTTGCTTTTCTGCTTGCGCGTGAACTGTCTCTTCTGCATGCGTTCGAAGATTTTACTCATTAATAGTTCCCCTCCTCTTTAAATGATCGTGAACGACGGAACTGGAAGAAAGCGAAGGTCGCCACGATCAGTCCGAGAATCAGTGAAATTGCTGCAGCCATACTGAACTGAGAGTTGGTGAATGTCAGCCCGTAAACCCATGAGATCAGGATATCGGTACCACCGGCATTCTGTCCGCGCACAGCTGGTCCCCCTTCATTGAAGAGATAGATAATGTTGAAGTTGTTGAAGTTGAATGTGTACTGCGTCAGCAGGATCGGCCCTGTGGCAAACATCAAATGCGGGAAAGTGATTTCCTTGAATTTCTGCCAGCGTGTTGCTCCGTCCATATCCGCTGCTTCATACCAGTCATCCGAAATTCCTTTAAGCACACCGGAAAACAGCGCGTAAACATACGGGAAGCCAAGCCATACCTGGATCATGATGATCGCGATCCGGCTCCACATGACGTTAGACATCCACGGGATAGTCGTATTGAACAGTGGCTGAATGATATCTGTGTTTATTGCTCCAAAATTGTCATTGAATAATGCTGAGAAAATAATGATCGTCACGAATCCTGGAACAGCCCACGGTAAGATCAGGATCGTCCGGATGATACGTGTGCCTTTCAGTCGCTTGTCATTTGTCAGGATGGCCAGGAACATAGCCAGTCCGATAGACAAGGTCGTTGCTACGAATGTCCAAGTCAGTGTCCATGACAGAACACTGAAGAAAGTGGTGCGCCATTCCGCGATGGTCACCAGTCTGACAAAGTTTTCGAAGCCGACCCACTGCAGAATGTTTCTAGGCGGGGCATTATACAAATTGTAGTTTGTAAAAGCCAGGAAAGCCATGAAGAGCAGCGGCAGGATGACCACGAAGACCAGCAGAATGAATCCTGGGCCGATCAGAATATAAGGAAAACCGGCATCCCATGAATTCCTGAAGTTCTCCATAACGCCTCCTGGACGCCATCCGTCTCTGATTTTCTGCGCTTCTTTTTTTGCATCCTGAAGGTTGAACGTATAAAACACACCGTAGAACACAGTGAATATGATAGCTAAAATTCCTTCAATCAGGAACACACGTGAATCGTCCACTCGTGGTTCAGTTCCCAGGGTAATCAGCCCCTGTAATCCGGAAGCAATAAAGTCAAACATCATTACAGTAAAAGCTGCAAACAGGATGAATATCAGTGCACCTTTTAATCGTCGTTTATTATAAATCTGACCCATTCCTGGAATAACGGACAGCAGCATAGCTTTTTTAGGGCTATGGTCCAGATCCGCATTTACGGGACGCTTGTTTTTTTGATTTTTTCTGTCAGTAGGCATAATCTCTCTCCTTCTATCAGCCCAATATTTAAAAAGGACTTTGCTGCCTTTAAAGCATCGCTCTCTATGCATTCATTACTTTAAAGAACTAATACGAACAAGGAGATTGAGTCATCACATCTGCTCAATCTCCCCTGTTCAAATTAGTTTGATTTCACACTATATTGGGTGACTTATTGTCCCATCATTGAAATGTTGGCTTCAATATTTGCAACAGCTTCGTCCAGTACTTCCTGTACATCGTCCCCTTGCTGTACGAACTGCAGTGCGTCTCCCATTGGCTCCCAAACCTGAGACATTTCAGGAATATTTGGCATTGGGTGAGCGTTCTGAGACTGTGCGAAGATTGGTTCCATGAATTCATCGTCGATTTCTACAGCTGTGTGAGCTGGCAGTTCACCGGCAACTTCAAAGTAAGTGGTTGAGTTTTCTTCGTTAGTAATGAATAGTGCCAGTTCAGTTGCCCAGTACTCATGATCTGTGAAATAGTTGACTAACCAGCCTTTGTTTCCTGAGAAGGAGTTCAATGGCTCTCCGTCTTGAGTCGGCAGCTCTACGACTTGCAGGTTTTCACCGATTGCATCGCGGTAGTCAGGAATTGCCCATGGGCCGTCGACGACCATACCTACCTGTCCATCCATGAACAGGCTACTCGCTACTTCAAGGTCAGTCCCTGGAGGCATAAGCTCTTCGTCGAACCATGACTGAATCATTTCTACAGCGGAGACTGCTTCAGGTGTGTTTAGACCGATATCGGTTGGATCATATACGCCGTTTTCATCTTGACCGAAGATGTATCCTCCGTCAGCTGTGATGAACGGATATGTGAAGTACAGGTTAGCAGCATCCATCATGAAGCCAAACTGGCCGTCTCCAGTCAGATCACGTGCAATGTCCATCAGTTCATCCATTGTTTCAGGTGCTTCAGGTACTAGCTCATTGTTGACGAATAGAGCATATGTTTCAACGACTGCTGGGATTCCGAACTGGATGCCTTCGAAGCTGAATGACTGAACCGCTTCTTCGTTGTACTCTCCAAGGCGTTCAAGCTGATCATCTGTCAGATCAAGCTCAGCTGCCAGACCCTGCAGGTAAATATCTCCCATACGATCATGCGGCTGGAAGAAAAGATCCGGTCCTTGTCCGGCAGGTCCATCCAAGCTCATGCCGTCAAGCTGCTCAAGCATTTCGTAAGGTGTGATCTGTACATCGATGCCGTACTCTTCAGTAAAGCGCGCTGTAATTTCTTCATAAGCATCCAGCTGCTGTTCTTCATTATTAACCCACATGTGTAATGATTCTGGTTTTTCAGGAGCGTCCTCATCAGAAGCTGTATCAGTCGTTTCCTCTGCTGTATCGTCCCCTGTTTCGTCAACTGTTTCTTCTGTTGCGTCATCAGTCGTATCGTCAGTTGCCCCATCATCTCCGTTACCACAAGCAGCTAGTAAACCAACTGTTGAAAGCAGTAACATTCCTTTGTATAACACTTTTCTGTTTATCATTCTTCTTCTTCCTCCTACTTTTTACTTTTATTTATTCTGGAATGGTTTTCACTTTTACCCCTTCGGTTGCATAAAGTAAAGGTACCAGTTTACTTAGGTGTTCTGAAAGAGTGATGTAAGTGATTACAATTTAACTATATAAGGTTTTTACAAATGTTTCAATTGTTTTTTCAATGTTACCGGTATCAGGAATCACGTCACATCCCTGTAGCTATATACTGCTGCCGTCCTCTCATTTTTAACCATTAATATGAGTGTATAATGCACAACCTCTGTTCCATGATTTCCCGTTATTATCGTTTCGGTGTAACTGATTATAAATCGTATTTTTTCTGCAGACAAAAAGGCATACGCCCTTTTCTGGTTAAGATCCCGGTTAAAAAGACGTATGCCTGTCATGAATTAGCTTGTTTCCCCTGCTCTCACCGCTACGGCTTCGTAAGGGTTCAGATCCAATAATCTCCAGTCAACAACTGACCTGTTGTAATTGGTTGCCATCACATCATACTCATTTGGCATGTCGTCCAGACATACCTGCTGTTTCTCGTCGCTGATATTAGCCACAACGACCCATCTTTCCCCTCGGTACAAACGCTCGTAGGCAAAGACCGTCGGGTGATCAGGTAACAAGAGTGTATAGTCTCCCCAGACGATTGCGGGATGATCTTTTCTCAACTGAATCAGCTGCTTATATGTATGGAACACTGATTCTTTGTCTGATACGGCTTGCTCAACATTGATGCTTGTATAATTCGGCTGAACAGCGAGCCATGGTTCGCCTGTCGTAAATCCGGAATGCTCTGAACCGTCCCACTGTACAGGTGTCCGAGCATTGTCGCGCCCTTTGACGTTGATGGCATTCAGAATCTCTTCTTTTGAGTAGCCCTGCTCCAACCGTTCATGGTACATATTCCGACTTTCAATGTCGTCCACTTCATCGATTGAACTAATGAAACGGTTGGTCATGCCGATTTCTTCCCCCTGATAAATATAAGGGGTCCCCTTCATCAGATGCAGAAGAATCGCAAAGCATTTCGCACTTTCGACACGATAGGTATCATCATTCCCCCATCTTGAAACGACACGCGGAGTATCGTGGTTATTCCAGAACAGACTGTTCCATCCGTCTTCCTTAAAGGCTACCTGCCACTTGCTCAAGACTTGCTTCCATTCGACCAGGTCCAGTTCTTTCAGATCCCATTTCGACTTGCCGGGCTGTTCGTCAAGCATCATGTGTTCAAACTGAAAAACCATGGACAGCTCGTTGCGCTTAGGATCTGAATACAGTTTAGCCGACTCAGGGGTCGCACTCCATGTCTCACCGACTGTTATCACATCACGTCCCTTTAGCGTGTGCTCATGCATTTCTTTCAAGTAATCATGCAACTTAGGTCCATTGGCCGTCAATCCTTCATCCGGCAGTTTACCGATCAGATCAATGACATCCATACGGAATCCGCCAACACCTTTGTCCAACCAGAAGTTCATCATCTTATAGACATCCTGACGCATCCGTTCATTCTCCCAGTTCAGATCCGGCTGCTTCCTGCTGAATAGATGCAGGTAATACTGTCCGCTGTCTTCGTCAAGTGTCCAGGCTGGCCCGCTGAAAGCAGAAGTCAGATCGTTTGGTGCCTGTCCATCTACAGGATCGCGCCAGATATAGTAATCTCTGTAGGCGTTATCCTTACTCTTTCTGGCTTCGACAAACCAGTTATGCTCGTCACTCGTATGATTGACGACTAGATCCATCACGATTCGGATGCCTCGTTTCTGACCTTCTTCGATCAGTTCATCCATATCTTCCATCGTACCGAACTCAGGATGAATAGCCTCGTAATCACTGATGTCATACCCATTGTCGTCATTCGGAGACGCATAGACCGGACTCAGCCAGATCGCATCGATCCCAAGTTCTTTTAAGTAGTCCAGCCGGCTGGTAATGCCTGGGATATCTCCAATCCCATCTCCATTGCTGTCCTGAAAACTTCGCGGATAGACCTGATAGACTACCGCATTCTGCCACCACTTCATTCTTGTCCTCCTCAGTTCTGATTGGCTTTTTCAAGAATCGTTTTCAGATTCAGGTCGGCCGTACTTTCAACTGCGTAATCCGCTTCTTTCATCGCATCTCTGGATCCGACTCCGACAGAAAACATATGTGCGCTATTAATCGATTGTATCCCGGCTTCGGCATCTTCCAGTCCGACGCATTCTTGTGGACTGAGGTTCAGCATTTCAGCACCTCTGATGAAAATCTCCGGATCCGGTTTACCAGCTTTAAGTGACGCAGGGTCTACAATTCCGTCAAACAGATCCATGATCTCCAGCCTTTCCATAATTTCTGGTCCATTCTTACTCGCTGAAGCCAGAACCATCCCTAAATTTTTCTCTTTCGCTTCTTTCAATAGCGTATCAATACCCGGAAGCAGGTCATCTGGTGTGATTCCCTTGATGTATGCCTTATACTCCTCATTCTTCTGCGTAGCCAGTTCCTCTTTTTCCTCTTCTGTGTATGCCTCTTCTTTCCCTCCGTGCTTAAGAATCAGATCCAGAGACTCCATGCGGCTGATGCCTTTCAGTTGTTCGTTGAATTCTCTGTCAATCTCTATGCCGATCTTTTCAGCCAGACTTTTCCACGCCAGAAAATGGTATTCTGCTGTATCTGTAATGACACCGTCTAAATCAAAAATCAAACCTTTAATCATGTCAATTCCTCCTGTTTATTATATAAATGGACTAGTTTTCGCCTGGCGAAAACAGGCGACCTTATGATTACAATGGGGTTAAAAGCCGTCCAGGCGGCTTTTCTCTATTTAGAATAAGCTTTTCCTACAAAAATATGTTTGGGAGCAAACTCAGACTGATTTTTCGCCTGAGTACCGAGGCATGCAGGCACCCCTCACTAAAAAAGAAGGGGGAGAAGCCTCCCCCTTTACTTTACTGCAATTATTTTTCTATCGCATGCGACAGCGTTCCATCAAGCGTGACTTCTTTGTTGTAAAGCGTGAAGGTCAGCGCCTCCCCTTCTTGAAGAGAGAATTCGACTTCATCAGCAGTCACGTGCACAGCAATCAGACGCCCGCGGTACTTGAGCTTGAACTGATAGCCGGTCCACTGTGTCGGACAGTATGGTTCGAAGGAGAGATGTCCTTCAAGAGTACGCATGCCTGCAAAACCGTGAACGATCGACAGCCAGCCACCGCTCATTGACGTAATGTGCAGGCCGTCTTCTGTATCATTGTTGTAGTTGTCCAGATCAAGTCGGGCCGTACGCTCGTACATTTCAAAGGCTTTTTCTTTTTTGCCTAGCTCGGATGCCAGAATAGAGTGTACAAGAGGAGACAGAGACGACTCATGGACCGTCATCGGCTCATAGAAATCAAAGTTCTTTTCTTTCTCTTCCTGAGTGAACTCATGATTCAGGAAATACAGCCCCTGAAGCACATCGGCCTGCTTGATGAACGGTGAACGCAGAATCTTGTCCCATGACCAGTTCTGGTTGATCGGACGTTCTTCTGGTTTCAGTGAATCTACCGGTCGCAGATCTTTGTCTAGGAATGTATCGTGCTGAACGAAAATTCCAAGATCTTCATCCTTAGGGAAGTACATATGCTCGACAATATCCGCCCACTTATCGGTCTCGCCAGGTTCAAGAGCCAGAGCACTTAAGCGGTCTTCGGATGCTTTTTCCAGAGACGCCATCGTATAGCGAAGCGTCCAGGCTGCCATCGTGTTGGTATACCAGTTGTTGTTGACGTTGTTTTCATATTCGTTAGGTCCCGTTACGCCATGGATCATATACTGCTTGTTACGCTTTGAATAGTGGACACGGTCAGCCCAGAATCGGGAAATAGCCACGAGTACATCCAGCCCCTGATTCAGCAAGTAGGTCTCATCACCGAAGTAAGTGGAGTAGTTATAGATCGCATGAGCAATCGCTCCGTTTCTGTGAATTTCTTCAAAAGTGATTTCCCATTCATTGTGACATTCTATACCTGTAAAAGTCACCATCGGGTAAAGAGCACCTTTCAGTCCCTGTTTCTGAGCATTGATATGAGCCTGTTCAAGCTGATTGTGTCTGTAGACCAGCAGCTGTCTGGAAATTTCCTCATCTGTGATTGACAGATACATTGGCAGGATGCAGGCTTCAGTGTCCCAGTAGGTTGCCCCGCCGTATTTCTCTCCAGTAAAGCCTTTAGGTCCGACATTCAGACGCGGGTCTTCTCCGTAATAGGTCGAAAACAGCTGGAAGATATTGAAACGGACCCCTTGCTGACTGGCCTCGTCTCCTTCGATCATGACATCAGCATTTTTCCAGCGCTGTGCCCATTCTTCTACGTGAGCTTCTTTCAAACTCGTATAGCCTTTATCCTTTGCTTCAGCAACGATGCGTTCAGCAGCATCGATCTGATCGGATTCTTCTACATCACGACTCGTAATGACAGAAACCAGCTTAGTCAAAGACACTGATTCCCCTTCAGCTAGCTGACCGGTTACATGCTCTTCCACCTTCATTTCAGAGTCCGCCGCTGATTCAGTTGTTAGGCCTTCCGTCAGATTCGCCATCATCATGGTCACGGTGAATCGGTCCGTTCCGAAATTGTTTTCGATCGTCTTTGTTGTCAGATAGGGATATGGAGACAGGCCGCGATTTCTTTCCAACCAGAACACTTCATCATAGTTGCTGTCTTCATTCACCACATCACCGTCCAGATGAGGGATCAATTCAATTGAGGCATCACCTTTTTGACTGGTCGCTTCTACATGAATGACGGCCAGCTCTTTAGTAGCTGCACTCACAAAACGTGAGAAATTAAAGGCAATTGCCTTTCCGTCCTTTTCCCATACGAAGGACCTGTTCAGGATTCCTTCTTTCATATCCAGTTCCAGGGTGTAGTCCCTGACTTCATCGACAGCCAGGTCCATCTTATGCCCGTCGATCAGCACTGTGACCGGAATAAAGTTAGTCGCGTTGATCACTTTTCCGAAATACTCTGGGTAGCCTATTTTCCACCAGCCTACTCGCGTCTTGTCCGGATACCAGACTCCAGCTAAATACGTTCCGATATGAGTATCTCCAGAGTAACCTTCTTCAAAATTTCCACGCAGACCCATATAGCCATTTCCAATTGAGGTCAGGCTTTCCTGTACGCGCTTCTTTTCACTCACATCTGTAGAAATGACCTTCCACGGGTCCACCTTTGCAATACGTTCCATACATTACACGTCCAATCCTAATCATTTATAGTTCGTCTATTTTTTTATCGCTTCCATCAGAACCTTACGTTTCTTGGCCCGGTCACGTTTTTTCATCAGGCGTTTTTTACGTTCTTCTTCATTATCTTCATAATAAAAGACTGAAAATCCATTGTGACTGAGCAATGTTTCATCTCCATCAGCAATATCATTCAGATGGAACACTTTCTTTGCCCCACGCGGAATGAGTGGCAGGAATGCTTCCTCTTCATCCTGATTGAAGAAGAAATACAGTTCTCTGTTGCCGAGTTTACGTTTGAATCCCAGGAACTGTTCATCGTCTCTCACGTCATGCCACTCTGTTTCACCGGAAATAAGGATGTCTGAATACATTTTACGGAAATGAATCAGTTCTTTAGTGAAGGCCAGCATATCATGATCCTGTTTATCTTCATCCCAGATCATGCACTTGCGGCAGTCCGGATCCATTCCCCCGTCCATACCGATTTCTGTACCGTAATACATGCATGGTGCTCCCGGTTGTGCATAAAGGAAGGCCATGGCAGATTTCACCAGATTCTTGTCATTGCCTGCTTTCGTCAGCACACGCGGTGTATCGTGGGAATCCAGCAGGTTGAACATGACTTCAGTGGTCTGCTGGCGGTAAAGCATCAGCTGACTGTTCAGGCCGGATACCAGTCTGGTCGGTGACAGGAATTTCTTGAAGAAGTAATTCTCGATCGTATCGGTAAAGGCGTAGTTCATCACTGCATGAAACTCATCGCCGTTCAGCCAGTTCTGAGAGGAGTGCCAGATCTCTCCCAAAATATACAGATCCTCTTTGATTGCCGTTGTTTCTTTGAAGAAACGCTTCCAGAAGAAGTGATCGACTTCGTTAGCGACATCCAGACGCCAAGCATCGATATCGAATTCCTTGATCCAATAAGTGGCTATATCCAGCAGATATTCCTGTACGTCAGGGTTGGCCGTATTCAATTTAGGCATGTGTCCAGTAAATGCAAACGTATCGTAATTCACCCGTCCGACATTTTCCAACTCTTCTGTGCTCAGGTCGGCAACATCATCGACCGGGAAAGAGTGAATATAGAACCAGTCTTTGTATCTGGACTGATCCTGATTTTCCAGGACATCCAGCCACTGAGGAGAATGAACTCCCACATGATTGAATACCGCATCGATCATGATTCGAATGCCTCGGCTGTGCGCTTCTTCCACGACTTTCTTGAATAAGGCTTTGTCTCCGAAGTCAGGATCGATTTCTTTATAGTCAATAGTGTCATATTTGTGGTTCGAATGAGCTTTGAAAATCGGTGTGAAATAAATGCCGTTGATGCCCAGATCTTCCAGATAATCCATCTTATCGAGGACCCCCTGCAGATCTCCACCGTAAAAATCATCTCTCGATGGATGCTCCTTGCTTCCCCAAGGCAGTACGCCTTCAGGATCATTGGTCGGATCCCCGTTGGCAAAACGTTCCGGGAAAATCTGATACCAGATGGTTTCGCTAGCCCACTGGGGTGCACGGAACGCATCGATTTCATGAATATAAGGCACTCTGAAATAGAAGTTCATCTGGCTCAGGAAAATCTCCTCGAAAGGATAGACACCCTGATCGGAATAGAAAATCTCGATTCCGTCCTTGCCGATAACTCTGAATCCGTATGCCATGCGCTTGGTCGGTTCATGTGTGTCGATCATCCAGTAGTCATGCATGTTCGTTGAAGCAATTTTTTTCATTTCCTTCCCGTTCATGAACCACTTTTGCTGGTCCAGTGAATAGGGGTCGCCACTCAGCAGTTCAACGGACTGCACATCATTCGCTTTCGTCCGGATTCGGATATGATAATGCCCACGCTCATACAGATAAGCGTATTCGCTCTCGGCACGGTGATAAATTGCAGCTGTGTCCATATTAAAGTCTCCTTTTAACTAGTGTGTTTCTGATAAATTGAGTCGCTCGTTCCCGCTTTCATTAAGCGGTTCCATCTTGATTCTAGCATCCACAGGTAATTATACAAGCAGTTTTAAAGTGTTATCGGTAACAGAAATCAAAGCGCTGACCTCTGCCTGATTATAGCGTCCGGAAAATTAAAAAACTGAGTGACACTCATCCCATCTCCGACAGACTCAGTACATCATAAAATACCCCTGCTCCGCATCAGGCCACAACGAAGGTGGTGAAAAGATAATCATACCTTAATTATATTAAGATAATGGATCTAAAAAAGTAGTTCTTTCAGGGTTCAGGACACTTGAAGATCGGCTGGAAATAGCCACAGCTATTTCCTTTCTACATTAGAGAATTGATCAATTCCTTATTACTTTTCTGCCATTCTTGTCATCGACCGATTCTCTTTGCAGTTCAGATATTTCCATGCTATCTAAAATGTAACTAGGCCTGCGCCTAGTTATACCTTATTGAAGATCCTTTTGTACATACTACAGATAGGACAATTCTACTTATAGTTTAGTTCCTATTCGGGAGAATAAACTGATGCTAGAAAGGCTCTAGTTCCACTTTATTTTTGTAAAATCTTTATTGCTTCCGCTAGAGGGCTTCTCGTTTCACTTTCAGGTCCTACTTTTTCAGGAACTATAACTAGATCCGCTCTACTTACAGTTCCTCGCCCAAAGCAAAAGCTGACCTCCAGCTAGACACGCGCTAACTAAACTAATCTCCATATCTTCTAGATCGAACTCCATCTAGCACTTCTTCAGACCCCTTGTCATATTCTGCCAAACAGATTTTTGAACAAAAAAAGGACTGAAGCCAGTCGTGCGCTTCAGTCTTACCCTTTGATTACAGGTTTTTCACTTTACTTCGGGCTGATTCCGGGTCGTTCCGCCCAGCTTCAGTTCAGTTTCAAAGAGCTCGTTTCCTTGAGACTTGCCATTTTCTTTCACCTTGTTCAGAACCATTCGGGCACAGGCTGCACCCATTTCGGCTGTAGACTGCTTGAGGGTCGTCAGGTGTGGATAGGCGATCTGATCCAGGAACACGCCGTCGTGTCCAATGACGCCATAGTCGTTGGGGATATCAAATCCCATCTCCTTGATTTCCCGGATAACACCCAGCCCCAAACGGTCGGATGCGCAGAGGAACAGCGTGTTCTTAGGGAACCGATCAAGATTCTCCCGGATAAATGCAGCAGAATACCTCGAGCGGTTTTCCAGACGGTAGACATTTTTTTCCAGACCATGTGCATCCATGACTTGAGCATAGCCTTTTTCTCTGGCATGGGCAAAGGGCTGATCGACATCAATACCGATATAGACGATCTTATCGTAGCCGTCCTGAATAGCATATTCTGTTGCTTGTTCCATACTCTTCTGATTGTTGCTGTCGACAAAATCGTAGCCGATATCATTCTGACCGTAGATCACTGTCGGCTTCTTCAGACTTTCCACGAGTTCCTTGTGTTCATCACGCATGCCGCAGACGATATAGCCGTCGGAATCCCCGATCTGCACGTTTTTATGGGTGAGAAGCTGAAGGCTGTACGCATACTTATCCAGCTCATTCGCAATACCAGTCAGCAAAAACATGTAGTACGGTTCAGTGGTATCCATTTCTTCAAGGATAAGCAGTTTAATAATTTGAGTTCGGTTATTAGCCAATGCTTTGGCAGCAATATTCGGCCGGTAGTTCAGTTCCTGCATGGCTTCATAGACCAGCTGCTTCAACTCATCGGTCACTTGTTCCGGGTGATTGATGACACGGGAAACAGTCATTTTGGAAACATTGGCTTTTTTTGCAACATCATTTAATGTGACCAAATGTGTTCTCCTTTCTCTTTCTCAATCTTTCGTTTCAACTATTCACCCTACATTATAACAAGAATCGACACACTCTTTTAGTTTTTTTCAATGAAAACTGTGAACTTTTAAGTTCCGCCCGATTCACCTCGGATAACCAAACAAAACTAATCAGATTACCTCATTAAAGCGCATCGACCAGAAGGAAAGTCAGAACTGTAATGATCACAGTAAAGAAAGCCGTCAGCCAGAACATATTGTAGTCATACTCTTTGTCTTTATGTACTTTATCGATAACAGCTACCCGATTCATGGCACACACAATAGCACAGATCGGCATTGAAAGAGTAGCCAGCATCATCAAAAATGAAAAAATCATCGTCTCTCCTCTATGCTCAACTTGTTCTATCACAATTACTAGCAAAATAGGGAAGGCTCCAGTTATCAGCCTCCCCTACCGTTCAACTAGCTTACGACTTTCTCGACCACTCTGACCTCGTAAGGCGCCAGATCAAGTGTCCCAGATAATGGAGAATTGGTCTGCAGATCTGTTACATCTTCCCTGATCTCAATCGCCTGCGTTTCTTCAGTGAAGTTCATGATGAAGATTGTCTGTCTGCCCTCAGCTTCTCTTGCCTGAACAGAGACGCCTCTGTTATGTCGGATATCCAGCGGAGCTTTCAGACCAAGCGCATCGATCAGTTCGCCGTAGAATGCTTGATGAAAGGCATCGTCAAGACGGGCTCCGATATAATACGTCTGTCCATTATGGTACTCATTTCGAGTAACCGCTGATGTCCCCTTGTAGAAGTCTTCTTCATAAGTTCCCAGCGTTTCAGCTCCAGCCATATTCATAAGTGTCGCATAGTCTCTCGCTTCATAGGACTGACCTTTGTATGAGACATAGTTTCGATCCGATGGATAAAAAGTATCCGTTTCAGTCGGTTCGATTCCAAACATCTCTTTCAGCGGGCCATACCAGCCGCCAAGATACGTCAGATCAGACTCGTTAACTAACCCCGTGATGTAGGTACCAACCAGCGTTCCACCGTTCTTGACATAAGCCTGAAGCTTGGCTACCGTTTCTTCAGACACCATGTAAAGCATTGGAATCAGAAGAATTTTATATTGATCCAAGTCATCTTCTTTTGACAGTACATCTACCGCAATGTTTTTTTCCCAGAAAGCCTGATAATGTTTCTGAAGGGTTTCTCCGTAATGCTTCGTCTTCAGTCCGAAGCCTTGAGCATCTTTCAGTGCCCAGTCACTTTCCACATCATACAGAATGCCGACATCCGCTTTGCGCTGGTATCCGACGACATGATCCGACAAATCTTCCATTGCCTGACCGAGCTGTGCCACTTCCTTGAAGACCCTGTTTTCGCTGGACCGGTCGTGATCGACGACAGCTCCGTGAAACTTTTCCGATGACCCGCGGGACTTGCGCCACTGGAAATACAGGACGCTGTCTGACCCATGTGCGAGCATCTGCATGGAAGACAGGATATGCATTCCTGGACGTTTGGCTTTGTTCACATCATGCCAGTTGACCAGGCTTGGTGTCGACTCCATCAGCAGGAACGGCTGATGCTTCATATTGTAGAAGTGATCATTTAAGAAGGCGACACGTGAGGCCAGCGTCGGTGTATCTTCCTGATCATTATGCCAGGCCGGGTAGGCGTCCCAACTGATGACGTCCACTTCCTTGGCAAACTGACTATAATCAAGTGCAGTAAACGGCACAAACTCCGGATTGTCCGACATGAAGTTTGTTGTTATCGGCACGTTTGGTGTTCGTTCTCTCAATGGAACGATTTCATTTTTATAAAAGTCGATTGTCTGATAAGACACAAAGCGACGCCAGTCCAGATTCATGCCGTGAACAGCACTTTCCCCAATCGGTGAAGGCGACTCGATCTGATCCCATTCTGTTATCGTATGGCTCCAGAACGGCCCCCACCACGCGTGATTCAACTTGTCCAGATCGTTGTCATACTTATTTTTGAGCCAGTCCCGGAAATTCTCCTGACACAGCCCACAGTGACATTCTCCGCCGAATTCATTTGATATGTGCCACATCAGCAAAGCAGGGTGATCGCCATATCGCTCCGCCAGCAGGGCATTCATTTCCTGCGTTTTTCTTCTATAGTATGGAGAAGAAAAACAGTGGTTATGACGCGCCCCATGGAGCTGCTTGCGTCTGAGCGAATCGACACGCAGCACTTCAGGATGATTCTTTGACATCCATGCCGGCCTTGCCCCACTCGGAGTGGCCATAATAAAGCGCCCATCGATCGATGCGATCCGTTCAATGACTTGATCGAGCCACTCGAAATGATATACGCCTTCTTCAGGCTCCAGCGCCGCCCAGGCAAATATTCCGATAGAGAAGGTGTTGGTGTGCGCTTTTTTCATCAGCTTAACGTCTTCTTCAAGTATATCCGGATAGTCCAGCCATTGGTCCGGGTTGTAGTCGCCGCCATGGAGCAGGCGCTTGTCGTCAGTTACTCTTATTCTATCCACTTGTTATTCCTCTCTTCCCACTACTTATTGTAATATGTTTTCAGTTCATTGATCAGATCATCCGCTACATTCATCAGGTAACCCGCCTGTCGTCGGTCTCTCATTTCATCTTTCAGGCAGGCAAGGTAGTCGAGATGATGCTTGTCCAGCAGTTCGCAGTCTTTGTCACTCAAATACTCATTGAGATTTCGAGATTTAAGATAGGTTGGAATGTCCATCCTCCAGGTACTGGACTGCGTCGGATAATGAAGGAGCAGTTCTTCTGCCCGGACGATGCCTTCTGGGGTAAAGTTCCCGATGAAGCGAATGTTGAATCCGCTGTCCTCGATCCGGTCAAAGACTTCCCAGATGGCACAGGTCCACTCTTCTTTTGTACAGATCATCGGTATCGAAGGCACCTCATCCAGAATGCGGGTAAACAGCTCGGGATCATCTACGACATAAACGATGCCGGTTTCGTGAGCCGGATAAACCGCCGTCAGCTTGATCACTTCTCTCAATGGAACAGTCAGCACACTTCTCGAATGTACTGCTGCTTCCCACATTGGATGATACCCGGTCTGAGTCTCGGCAAAGAGATTGGCCACCGTAACAGAATCAGAAATATCTTCTCTGAACAAGTTGAACTCCTTCAACAGCTTGTCTTCATTTTTTCTGTTTTCAGGCAGACGGATCGGTTCGATAGCATGCAGGCGTTTCGTTTCCGCCAGAACATGCAGCCACAGTTTTCCTAATGGACTGGAAGGCTGAAAAGCATCAGCGTCCAATGTGATGATCTGACTGAAAACAGATAGGCGGATCGGTCGACTCGGAAGCAGACGGATGCCTTCGGATAAGTACAGCACATGCTGTTCAAACTGATGGCTCGACTCCTCTATCATATCGTGGATCCATCTTACATCTCGGCTATGGGTGCGCAAATAAGCCAGCCAGTCTTTCAGGAGGGAAAATTCCTTTTCCAGCGTTTTAAGATACAGCGAGCGTTCTTCTTTAGTAGATAATGTCAGCAGCTTTTCGTCAAAATAAGCCTCCAACAACTGTGTAAGATCAATTCCATTGAATGGCGGGCTATCCAGTTTCCTGTTGAAGGCTTCAAGGTCAACTCGGCCTTTGATTTTAAGTGAATCAATGGATACTTGAAAAAAATGAGCAATGGACTCCAGCTCTATAAGAGAAAATCCATCCAACTTAACGTGTCCTTTGATTCTACGATGCGTAAGCAGTTCATCTCTTAACAGCTTGAACAGTTTATCCATTCCAGGCTGAGATTCAAAAAACTGAATCGCTTCATTCAAGTCAGTCATTTTCAGACGTAACTCCTTTCCTGCGGGTGATTTCCCTTACATCTTACCACTAAACCACCCTGTTCTGCATTTTTTTAACAAATTGTGACAACACTCTCATTTTTTTCATTTTTAACATGCATTTAACCCTTCACCAATCTCCGGCTTGTGATAAGATACTTGTAATGACGCATTTTTTATAAAAATCGCATAAGATTAGCATTTTAAAAGACATGTCTATTAAAGACAGCACAATGTCCCAAATGAAATTTTGAGAAAAAGGAGCTTTTAATTAGTGAATAAAAAACGTGTAATGCTATGGCGTGCAGCCTGCGCAGTGGTTCTTGTACTTGGTATACTTTTACCAGCCACTTCAGCCTTGGCTCATGACCGTCATCACTCTGACGAGTACATAGATATTATCGTCAGGTACAGCGGCGAGGTTCCAGCAGAAGAAGACCTCGACCCGGAATTCAAAAATGTACGTACAATGACACTACTTCCTGTTCAGACGATGTCCGTCCCAGCTTCTTCAATCAAGGACATCAGCCAGATGGAGAATGTCGAACGTATCACCTATGATCAGGAGATGCACACAACCAGCACCAGTCACAGTTACCCCGTTCAGGCCGACGATTGGAATCAGGACATGATCGGTACATTCAATGCCTGGGAAGAAGGCATCACAGGCGAATCAGTCCGTGTTGCAGTTTTGGACACTGGTTTCTATGAGCACGGTGATATTGAGTACGCCGGTGGGTACAGTATATTTGAAGATGACACAGAAAACCCTGACTACTGGACGAACGATCACGACGGTCACGGTACACATGTCGCCAGCATCATTGGTGCCAACCAGGGGTCGCGTGCTCAAGGCGTGGCACCTGGAGTAAACCTTTATGGTGTAAAAGTATATCACCAGAAAGACGGAGACAAGACTAATGCAAGTAACCTACTAGCCGGACTACAGTGGGCAATCAATGAAAATATGGACATTATCAGTATCAGTTCAGGCTATGGTAACAAAAATCAAGACATCCATGACTTGATTCAACTGGCCGAACAGCAGGGGATCCTTCTGGTTGCAGCCAGCGGAAATATCTCAGAAAATAAGAATATTATTGATTATCCGGCAGCTCATCCTGAAGTGATCGCTGTGGCTAACGTCGATCAGAATGGTTATCGGGCAAGCGACTCAATGATTTCAGCAAAAAACGAACTGGCTGCTCCTGGTCTACAAATATTAGGTTTAGGCATCGATGGACCGGATAGTTTCAGAACAATGTCCGGCACGTCCCAAGCTACTCCTCACGTCGCAGGAATTGCTGCACTACTGATGCAGAAATATCCAGAGGAATCAGCTGCTCAAATAAGAGCACGGATGGCTGAAAAAGCTAGAGACCTTGGTGAGGAAGGTCGAGATCCGATTTATGGATACGGACTCGTTCATTACCTTCCTGAACAGATGGAAGAGCCCGAGCCCGAAGAAGACGTCGAAGAGGGCCCTACTGAAGAAGATGAAACGGAATCTGACTCCGATGACGACACTGAAACAAAAGACGACATGACTGATGAAGATACTGATGAAAACGGTAATGGAGAAGAACAGGATCCGGAAGAAATAGACGATACTGAATCCCCTCAGGATGACCTGGAAGACGATTCGTCCCCTGAAAAAGAGCCATCCGAGGATCAGGATTCAGAAGATAGTCAGGACGACGTATCAGATGCTGATGAAGAAGACGAAGCTGAAGAAGAAGAGCCTCTTCAGAGTACGGTATGGATCCGCCCTTCAGACACGAACGGGATGGCCGTCATCGATGACGAAGACCTAGAAGCTGTCGCAGACAATGGCCTGCTGGCAATCTCCTTTGACTCGTCACTGGAATATATTGAGCGAGTCAATCTTACTCCAGAACAAGTTGAATCGATCAGAAGCCGAAATATTACACTACTGATTGCACGTATCGATATGGAATGGGTCATTCCGGCAGCTAACCTGACTGAAGGAGAGGCTTTCCTGTCTTTCGAAACAGTTCAGGAGCCTCTGGACTACATTGAGACTTCTCACAGCGATCTGATCGACTTCTCAATTGAACAGAATGACCAGATGATTACATCTTTCCCTGAACAGATGACTTACCGCTTCTTTACAGAACAGGCTGAAGCCAATCAGCACCAGTTATACGAGTGGAACACGGCTCAGGAAGAATGGATTCTGCTGGGAGACACCTATACTAACAGCGCGGTAGTCGGTGAAACAGCTTCAGTTGCGACTATGGCTGTCTTTGATCCGATAGAACTCGAAGCTGCCATTTTAAGCAGTGAAGAACCTGAAGATGAACCGGAAGAAATAGAAGAAGAAACCGAGGAACCTGAAGAAGAATCGGAAGAAGATGAAACTGAAGAATCGACACGTGCTTCATTCGGTGACGGAGACAGCGAACTCCCAGTGGTACTGGTTGGAGGCCTCGTTATCCTGACTTCAGTTGGTGGAGGATTCTACTTCTTTGGAGGTAAACCTAAGCAGTAGAACGGCCATTAGCTGATCGATATAATGTAATATCTGAACAAAAAAGGATCACCCGACGTTGGGCGATCCTTTTTCTATTTATTTAAATGAATACGACCGTCTTCTCCCTGACTTGTTTCTAAGCTTGTAAATAATCGGGTTCAGAATAGCCAACAGGACAACGCCCAGGAACATGTAGAACGTCAGTGAATCCCCTTCTAAAGTAAAGTCTTCAAGGAAGGTATTTTCAACAATCAGCAAAGCTGTAGCAATTGCCAGATGTGAAATGGAAATAGCCAGAACTGAAAAGAAAGTCACTACAGTGTCTCTGCCTTTTGGAACAAGAGAAAGAACTAAAAACAGCACTAATATAGCCAGGATAATGCCAAACACCAATCTAAATTCCGTGAATAATTCAAGATCCATTTTATAAACTCCTTTAATTCATATACTTACTATATTCTACAAGGCAACCTCAGAAAATACAATCTTTTTAAAATGAAATATCACTGTCTGATACTCAATTAATAAAACTGCCGTCCAAACAGCCAGCCTCCGATCATATCGGTGACTGAATAGTAGTTTTCCATACGGGACGGATCCACTTCCTGTTCATCGTCGGTCAAGTGCAGGGCTTCAAAAATGATGTGGTGTTCATTGTAAAAGCCGATGTCTTCGAACTGCTCGTCGACCAGCCGGTGCTCATGCCCGATCAGATAACTCGAGTCTTCAGACCAGTGAACCACACCGTCAAGCCGAAACGTATAAGCGTCATCTTCTCCATATGAAAAATAATGCTGACTGCCGTTTGAGCCTACATAGGTATAGGGGAAGTCGCGCGTCACTTCCTCATCTTCGTACATCTCAAGCTGAGTCAGATTCTCCCCTAAGCTCTCAGAACGTCTGTAGGCACTGGCGATCGCTGGATCTTCGTGTGTTTCCATACCAAAAATCGTTGCCCGGTCTCTTATCCCCGGATGAATGTAATTATTCTGATCAAGCCAGAAATTATGAGATCGGTGGCCCCATAAGCCGTAGATGAGAGCAGGTATCAGTAGACTGAAAAACACCAGATGACCGATTTTCTGCGCTCTCGTCTTCCGGTCGGTGTAGATCAGAATGAACAGGTAAACTCCTGCCAATATGATCATGGCAATTGCTATAGCCGGCAACGTAAACGTGTAAAACTGTTCAGCTGCCATCCATTGTCTAAACATAGGTCTCTCCTATTCTAATATCCTGTTTTAGTCACGCTGATTCGGGAAAATCCAGTTCGGATAAACTTCACTGATTGCTGTCATACGATAATCAGACAAATCGGCCAGCTCTCTCTGCTCTGTTTCAGGTAACAGAAGAACATCAAAAATAATATCAAAGTCGTTTGCGAAACCTAATGTCTCGAAGCGGTCATCTGTCAGCCTGAACTGCCAGCCGTGAACTTCCCGTTCGCCTTGGGTCCACTCTACAGTACCCCTGATCCGGAATGCATACTGGCCTTCGTCTCCGAAAGAAAAATAATGGGTATCGTCTCTGGATCCCAGATAATCGTAAATCATTGGCTGTACCCTAGCATCAGCTTCATATTTTTCCAGTGCATTCAATTGTCTGTAAAGAGACGGGCTCTGACGCTGGGCTCTTATGACCTGCCGATCCTCATCTGACCGAATCCCTAAGATATAGGTATATTCTCTGATTCCGGGGTGAATGTATTCATTCTGCTCCACCCAGAAGCTGTAGCGGAGATGACCGAAGACAAAATACAGCAGACTGAGTAAAAGGATACTGATCACACTTAAATTAGTCCCTTTCCTCAGCTTCTGACCCTTGGCTGTGTAAGAATAAATAAAAATATAGACAAACACAAGGACAGCCAGGCCGATTATGGTCCAAGGCATGATTAGTGAGTAGAAGCGTTCGGCTTCAATCCAGGATTCATACATAGGTTAGCTCCTTCTACTTCTCTTCCAGTAACAGCTGGTCGACCATCGGCAGATAAAGAACATCTCCTTCATTTAGGTCGATCACCGGCTTGTCTTCTTCGAACCTCTGTCTCTGCATTTCATTCATTTCATATATTTCCGGGGTAATCTGCCCTCGTTCAAGCAGCGACTGATTGTCTTCTGCGCTGATGACCCCGGCAGGATTCATACGTGAGTGCAGTTCAATAATGGCTACCTCATCATTCTCAGAAAGGAGATACAGTTCCGAAGCCCTGGGACCCGTAGCACTTTCTATCGTATACTTGCCCGGTGACAGGTGCGTTCCTACACTGTAGTGTCCGGATGTCAGTGTGATCTGCTCTTCACCGAGCCCGGTGTTCACCCAGTTGCTCCCGGTTTCACCAGAATAGTCTACATAAAGGATTGGATCATTCCCGCTTACCTCAACCGTGTAGCCTTCTCGCAAATCGACATAGGCCTGCATCACGCCAGTTTCATTCTGAAAATGCTGATCAAAAGCCACTGAATCAGCTTCGTCTCTAATCACGACATGTGCTGTGTGGATGATCCAGAATTCAGGCCTGAAATCGCTCGACTCACTTTGAATATAAACCCGACCTTCAGGCAAGTCTTCGCCTACACTATACTCCCCTTCGTTCAGTTCAAAAGAGCCTGCATCAGAAAAGTCCAGTGCGTCCTCTCTTAATCGGCTGCTCAGCGGATACCGTCTATAGATGCCTTCGAATGCCTCATCCACCTGGGCTGATTCGCTGTAGCGCTCAATCGCTTCCTCATCAGGTTCGATCGGCCCCCCATCATAATGCGGTGAGCGGAGACCCGTAAAGCCGGCACAGCCGGAAAGCAACATAAGTGCACCGCTCAGTCCAGTCAGCTTGACGGACAGTTTAAACCGGTTCAGTCTCATGCTCATGCCCCCTGTCGTAAGAATGAAGTTCCAGGCCGTAGAGATGAGAATAATATTCTCCCGTACCAAGTGGTCCCACTGTCAGGGCGCCGTCTTTCATCTGACGGATCATCTGATAAAGAGCCAGCTGTTCTTTTTCATTAAGGGTTTCAAGTGGAATGCACAGCATGCTGTTCCCCAGATGCATGGTTCCTTCAGGCAAAGCTACAGACTCTTCCAGCTTCTCAGCCTGCTTCTGTGTACACATGAGTTTGAAATAGTCGATTTTATCAACATGGTGGTCGAAGACAAAATGCAACTGCTTGTCTTTCAGGAAAAAGACTTTGTCTGCGTACTCGTCCAGATTGTCGAGCAAGTGGGAAGCGACCATGATGATCTTCCCTTCGCGTCTCAAGTCAATCAATATGTCTGAGACGAGCGACACGTTTTCCGGATCGAGTCCGTTCATGACCTCGTCCATGAACATGATCGGTGTATCGGCCGCCACCACCATGGCAAAGCAGAGTCGCTGGCGCATACCTAGAGAGTAGGTGCTGACTTTGCGGTCCACATAGTCTTCCATTTCCAGGCGTTTGATGATCGCCTGAACCTGATCGCGCTTGCCTGACCACATATCCGCATACATCTGGATATGCTCCGTGCCCGAAAAGTTTTCATGCAGATCAGCCTGATTCGGGAAAAAGGTGATCAGCTTATGTAGAGCCAGAACATCCTTGTCCTTGGCCGAGTAGGCTGTCCCATCCACTTCGATCGCCCCGGATCTGACCGGAATAAAGCGCATGATCGCATTGAACAGAGTCGTTTTCCCGGTTCCGTTGGGCGCTACAAGCCCGATGATCTGCCCATTGTTCAATGTAAACGAGATGTTTTCCAGTACAACACGATCGCCGTAAGCAACGGTCATATCGGTGATAGTTAATGTCATTTAGTTTCTCTCCTTTTTAATCCAAGCGACTGAGTCGGAATGAGGCTGAACAGGTAGTGAAATGCCCCTTCAAGAGCAAGCCAGATCACCAGGGCAATCAGCGGCAGGCGCCAGAATTCGATGCCTGGAAGCTGGAACTGTCTGGCCATCTGTCCGGACAAAACGCCTACGCTGTTCGTGTAGAATGACGGCTGCCAGCCTGTAAGTGGCGGGAAGACCTGCCATAACGTATACGACAAGACCAGCCCGGCTGTGATGAACAAGGTCAGGTAGACATTTCGGATCATCCAGCTCAGTCCGGTGATGATCAGCAGAAACAGGAAACTGACGATCATGCCCATTCCGATCAGAAGGAGGCTGTACTGCCAGAGTGGGATGTATCTGACGGTCTGATTCATATAGATTTCAGTCGGATAATTCAAGCTGCCGGACGTTTCAAAGAACAGTGAAATGAGATAACTGGCCGCCAGCCCACCCAGAGCCACGACCCAAGTCAGGAACCACAGCATCCCGCTTCTAACCCGCCACTGAGCTTTAACAGGAACAGGCAGTCCCTGGGTCACACTGTAATTCTTCACTTGATCTTTCGTAAAATGATCCCCAGCGAGCAAAGCGATTGCAATGAACACGATGACCGTCACGAACAGTTCAACCTGCTGCTGAAGAATCTGAGACGACGCATACGGGTTCCATTCGATATCAAGGTTGTTGTCTTCAAGTGCATTGAAAAACGCGATCTGCTGCTCCACTTCTTCTATCGACGGCAGATAGACGTCCTGAAGAAGATCATAGGATTCAAAATCAGTTTCTTCATGAAGATAAAGATTATTTTCAGCCATTTCCCGGCCGTTATTTAAATAATCCGACACCACCTCTTCAAGCCCCTCAACAGTATTCCCTTCACGTTGAGTCATAATGTAGCGGTTCAGTCCGATCAGGATCGAATTGCGCCCCAGTCTCTGCTGGACTTCCTGACCTACTTCTCCTTCGAAGTGTGAGTCCGGAATCATTCGGAAAATCTGATGCGCATCACTGTATTCTGCGCGCAGCTGCATCTCAGGCAACGTCACATTCTGCTGCCTGTAAAGCAAGGAAAAGGACCCAAGAAAGACAAAAAATCCAATCAGCAGCAGGCGTGTCTTCCAGTCTCGAAGCATCAGCCGGCTGTTCCATTTAATTAATGTTTTCATCTGTATACAACGCCTCCTATCCTAAGAATGTCTGTCTAGTAATGTGTTTCGATGCCAAGTAGTTCAGCCCTTCAATTATCAATAAGGTGACAAGCAGGACAATGATACCTCTAGAATACGGAACAGGTTCCTGGACAATTGCGTCGATCATGCCTGTTGCGGCACCTCCCACCTGATAGTAGGTCTGAGGATACCAGCTTATATTAAGCCCCAGCAGTTCTGTCGTCTCTTCCCCGTAATAAAGAAAAGGAAATAACAATGCAAAGGATGTAGCAATTAGAACGACGACATCCTGCTTGACAATCAAGCTGATCAGCGTATTCAGACGTGTAAAGCCGTAGAGAAGCAGAGCCAGAAGCGGCAGTGCCCGGATAAAGAATGTTGAAAGATCAATAACAGACCAGATGGAGGCATGGAACGGTTCGCCTTCAGGTGCGGCTTCAAAAGCACCAGCAGGAAGCGATCCAAAACCAAAGCCGTACTGAATGCCATTGACGAGATAGAAAATCCCGGTTATGACCGCAAAGAACAGCGCAACAAAGACCAAAGCAGCCAGAGACTGGACCATCAGATAGGTAAACCAGTTCTTGGATACTCCGAGTTTTTGAGTGGTCAGCTTCCTGTCTTTTGTCACTACATCACTGATCATGAACAGCAGCAGGAAAATAAGTATGTATGGGCCCCATCCGATCAGGAACAGATGCATCTGCTGCAGACTCGTTCGTTCGTGGATATGGTGAAAACTGAGTGGCTCGACTTCATTAACGTAGACTTGATTTTTCATCGACTGAAACTCCCGTTCCTGAGCATAGCCCAGTATAGGAAGATTGAATCCTTCATCTTCCATAACGCTTCCCGGATCACCCTGAGGTCTGTAGTTAATCGTCAGGTAGCGTCTGGCATCCCCAGTCCGGATCGCTGTCAGCAGTTCACGCTGATTCACGTACTCGTTTCTAGCTTGCTGATAGGCGCTCGTCCCAGTAAAAAAGGATGGCAGGGTCTGACCCGTTTCTAGACGGTCTTCAAAGGTCTGCTGATTTGAGACGATAGACCGCTCGAGCTGAGCAACATCGACATCAAAATCTTCCGTTAGATTAGGCAGGATGAGAAGGCTATGTACCAGCACGACGCCTAAACTGAGAACCATAACCAGCCTGTTCTTCTTATTTCTCCACATATATTTCAAAGTTTCTTCTATAATCTGCTTGTACATTCTACCGATCCTTTATCTATGTATTTGTACTATTTAAATCATTCTATCATAGAAAACTAAGAAAAAAAGACGTTTTATCATTTTTTTCTAATCCGGATCATTCTTCATACTTTCTTCATAATATGAGCCCTTATATTGGCTCCGATATGACTGTTATTCACTTGAATCATTAATATAGAGTCGTTCATATATCAAGAACCAGTACTAAACTCACTCGGTATATTTCACTCGTAATATTCTGAATAAACTACATTATGGCACTTTAGAATACAGTTCAGCTTACCAGTTGAGTCGTAAACTAAAGTAATTTTGCTCACGGTCTAGTTTATCAGTACGATTCATCATTAGACTCCATAAATTTGTATTCATAACGCAGTTTAAATAGACATTTATCCCTATACTTCACTTACCATTGTAGACAAGGGGCTCGAAAAAGTTTCCGAGAAAATTTTCCTCCTCTTCTCTTTTAGTCCTGTTCTTTATAATGAAAAAACTCCCCGATCAGAGGAGTTTTCACACAATCAATTAATTTTCAATTGTCAGTGCGTATTCGTCGTTCAGCATGTAGGGTCTGTAATACGCAAGTGTACCAGCCATCGGCAGCACGTCTTCTGGCAGCTTGGTACCCAGCTCGTCACTCAGGTAGGCTCTCCTGCTTTCGATTCGTTTCCACATATCCGGATAATCCGCCCGTATGGCCTGCTTCAAATCATCATCTGCTAGAAGGACCGTACTTTCAGCTGAAACCCCGTTATGGCCAGTCTGAGAAGGGATGAAATCGACTTGAAACAGCATCCCCGACTGAACGACTGCTTCTGATCCTGTGTAAAATGGCGAAGACAGCCATTCTTCATCTGCCGTCAGATGACCCGGGCAAAGATGCCAGCCGTATGTGTCCTGCGGATAAAATGTATTGAAGGCATCATAAAAGTCTCCACCGCGCACACCTATTTTCAGATTCGTCAGCCAGTAATGATACGCTTCAAAATAAGGCATGACGACCTCTTCTAAGTATCCTTCATCTACTCCAGCAAGTTCTTCTTCATTTGTCACGGCATAGCCTGACCTGCTCGACAACCCGCCTTTATAAGAAACCGTCAGGGCCACTTTGTCTCCTTTGACGAGTCTGTTATCAGTCGGGTAAAGATTCCCTTTTATAAATCGGTCACCGAATGCACAGATCGTGACCACATTGTTGTACTGACCATCTCTGTTGAGACGGTTCCCAATTTCCAGTTCGCTCACTCCGACAGTAAGGCTATTCATTGCATCCAGCAGCGCATCTGATGCCAGAGCTACTCCGTATTCGTAATGTGCCGCTTCATTAGCATTGATGGTCACTCGTGCGCCATTTTCCGGACCAATCAGAAGTGCTGTCGCATTGACAAGCTTGTCTTTTCCGGCAACCGTCTCCAGGGCACTAACGATAAATTGCGGGATATCGAACTGACGAGTCATCCCCGGAATCAGCTTCCAGCCGACAAGGCCGACCTGACTGGACGTATCTATATCTGTCTCTTGAAGAACAGCTGTTAAATCATCCAGCTCTCCCATTGGCTGATTCGGCAGTGAGAAAAGCGCACACTTTCTTCCGACAGCTTTTAAGCGCGCATGCGGCGCTTTATTGATATTCTCATTACCCAGTATAAGTGTCGCCGAACCATCCTGGTTTAAAACCAGCAGCGCTTCTTCAAATCTCGGAATGAACCCGACCAGATACTCAAAACTACTGCCATGTTCCTTGTCGGCATAGATAACTAATGAAGACAGTCCATTGTCTTTCATGCGTTCAAGTACTTTGTTCAACCTTTCCTGAATAGTCTCATCCGTCAGCATGACCTTGCTTCTGATGTTGTCCATTTCAGGCTTCTTAACTTTTTTGACTACAACTGCCACTGTCATTCCCATCCTTTTCCATCATATCATTCAGTCAGGCTACACAAAACGCCTGTCTCTTCTATCCCTGTCAATCATATCACAGGGAATGGAATCCGGCATGTCGGGTAAGTGTTTTCTCATTTGAGACCTCTAGTCAGCCATTCTAGGATAACGTCTGATCAGCCAGGTATCGCAGGCACTATGTTCCGTCCCGTTAAGTGGAGCCTCCAGCTTTTCAAATCCATATTTACTGTAGAGATGGTTGGCATCTGACAATGAGGCAAACGTTTCAATGTAAAGTGCATTATAGTGAAGCGTACCAAAATCCATAGCCTTCTTGATCAGCTGATGAGCGTAGCCATTGCCACGCTCCCCTTTAATAATGTAGAGTTTCTGAATCTCTCCAACTTTCTCTTTCTCGTCAAATGGACCGACCCCGATTCCACCGATCACTGTTCCGTCTTTTTCCAGCACCCAGTACTGTCTGTCCGGTTTCTGATAATAGTCGTACAGTTCGAACAAGTACGGGTCGTAGTATGCTGTTCCCGGCATCTTGAGTCCTTCTTCTTCAAGGGACCGCTGAACGATCTGACCGATGATGTCATTATCTCTTTCTTCAATTTCCCTAAGTAAAAGCATGTGTTCTCCCCCCCGTTATTACTTCCCCTATAGCTCATGTGACCTAATAATTAATAACGTCAATATAGATTTTCATCTCATTATTATTTTTCTTATCCTATCATACTTTTTCCGGAGGATATAA
This sequence comes from Alkalibacterium sp. s-m-28, assembly GCF_054658175.1. Taxonomy (NCBI): domain Bacteria; kingdom Bacillati; phylum Bacillota; class Bacilli; order Lactobacillales; family Carnobacteriaceae; genus Alkalibacterium; species Alkalibacterium sp. s-m-28. Next base: position 9,139 of record NZ_BAAGIQ010000009.1, on the reverse strand, counting down.
GTTCTTATTAAAATGCACACTGTTATCTTATTATATCCATTAAATGATACTATTCAATTAGGATAAAAAACGCCCACATTGAGCACTAACATACGAAAGGATGTTAAAGCATGACTCAATCATTCGATGTCGTCGTCATAGGCAGCGGTGTAGCCGGAAAGAGTATTGCTTCAGGTCTGGCAGCTGCTGGTAGAACATTTGCCATTATTGAAGAAGATTTATGGGGCGGAACCTGGCCGAATCTTATGGCTTTCAAGAAGACCTTTACTGATCCGGTACCAGAACAAAGTAAAAAAAGTCTGGAATCAGCTGGAGTGACAACTATCACGGGATCAGCCGAATTTATCGGTAAAAATACACTTCAGATTGAAGACACCGTCATTAAAGGAACTTAGTTTGTCATTGCGACGGGTGCCCGTCCTTTCCTTAAGGAGGGCATTCTTAATTAACTGAAAAGCATATACAAAATGTGACACCCCGCTACCCCCATGAGTATATGATTACAGGTTTACCCCACCCCTTTGCTATACTGAATGAATAGAGAAGTAGGAGGAAGTAATATGATACGTTTCGAAGAGGTGTATAAATTTTATAATGACACCGCTGTGGTCGAGGACTTTTCGCTGGAAATTAATGAAGGTGAGTTCTTTGTCCTGATCGGCCCCAGCGGAAGTGGAAAGACGACAACACTTAAAATGATTAATCAGCTGATCCACTTAACTGAAGGGACGATCCTGATCGACGACAAGCGTATCAGTGACTATGATCTGCAGGAACTGCGCTGGAATATCGGCTATGTGCTGCAGCAGATTGCCCTGTTTCCCAATATGACAGTAGAACAGAACATCACTACCGTTCCGGAAATGAAAAAGTGGTCTAAGGAAGACATGAAAAACCGTGTAACTGAACTGCTGGATACGGTAGGTCTGGACCCTGACAAATACCGGAACCGCCAAGTCTCTGAATTGTCAGGCGGTGAGCAGCAGAGAATCGGAGTCATCCGGGCTCTGGCAGCTGATCCAGACATCATTTTAATGGATGAGCCGTTCAGCGCTCTGGATCCTATCAGCCGAAGCCGTCTGCAGAAAGACGTGGTCGAGCTTCAGCACAAACTGAAGAAGACAGTAGTCTTTGTGACGCATGACATGCAGGAAGCCATCAATCTGGGCGACCGTATCTGTGTGATGAATCAGGGCAGGATCGAACAGGTCGGTACTGCCGAAGAGATACTGAAGCACCCGGCCAATGACTTTGTCAGAGAATTCCTGCAGACTGGTCTGCCGCATTACCAGGAAGAAAAGACTGTCCAGCATTTAATCGACAACGACTACATCACCAGAACCTCAGATGCACCAAGTACGGCGTCGATCGACGCAGATGCGCCAGTTAACGACTTGCTTTTATTGATGGCAGACCATTCAATTGTCAAGGTGACCCATGCCGATCAGGAAGACTGCATGGTTACACGTGACCACCTGGTTCATTACCTGGCCAGCCAAGTCAACGCTGATAAGGAGGCCTCTGCATCATGACAACTTTAATCGATACTTTCCAACAAAGAAGCAGTGACCTCGGAACGGCTCTCATCGAACACATGCAGCTGTCCTTTATGGCGTTGATCATTGCTGTACTGATCGCTGTTCCCTTGGGCATTTTTCTAATCGGATACAAGCGCATCGCTGAACCGATCATACAAATCACTGCTATTTTTCAGACTATCCCTTCACTAGCAGTCCTGGGTCTTCTGATTCCACTAGTCGGTATAGGAACAGTGCCTGCGGTAATGGCTCTTATAATCTATGCCCTGCTTCCGATACTTAGAAACACCTACACCGGACTTGAGGGAGTAGACCCGTCTCTTAACGAAGCCGCTGATGCTATGGGAATGAGCCGCTGGCGCAAACTGCGTAAAGTACAGCTTCCACTGGCTATGCCTGTCATTATGGCGGGGATCAGAACAGCGATGGTTCTCATCATCGGAACTGCAACAGTTGCTGCTCTGATCGGTGCTGGCGGACTCGGTAATCTGATCCTTCTAGGAATTGACCGTGGTGACAACAACCTGATCCTGTTAGGTGCCGTCCCGGCGGCACTACTGGCTATTATTTTCGACCAGCTGCTGCGCTACTTCCAGAATGCGTCATTCAAAAAGACTGCGACCATTCTCGGTTCAGGTCTTCTTATGATCCTGCTTCTACTGGCGGCCCCCCTAGTCTTCGGAGAAGATGAGGATATCATCATTTCAGGAAAACAGGGAGTAGAGCCTGAAGTGCTGATGAATATCTACAAACTGCTGATCGAAGACCAGAGCGATATAACTGCTGCTGTGGAACCAAACTTCGGTCAGACCAACTTTGTTTTCAATGCGTTAAGGTCAGGTGAAATCGATATTTATACAGAATTCACCGGGACAGTCCTGACGACTTTCTTCGACATCGTTCCTGAACCTGGTACAAGCGAAGAAGAAGTCTTTACTGAAGCTAGAGATCTGATATCAGAAGAATATAATATGACACTGCTGGATCCAATGGCGTTCAATAACACGTATGCTCTGGCTGTCACTTCCGAATTTGCTGAAGAACATGATGTGGTGACTATTTCGGACCTTGCCAATGTCACTGACGAAGTTGATGCCGGATTTACACTGGAATTCAATGACCGCACAGACGGCTACCCTGGTATCCAGGACATGTATGGCATCACGTTTGGGAATGTAACAACTATGGATGCCCAGCTGAGGTACACGGCTATCGAAAGAGGCGACATCAATCTGATCGATGCCTACAGTACCGATGCCGAAATCGATGAATATAATCTGGTCGTGCTTGAAGATGACCAGGGATTATTCCCTCCTTACCAAGGCGCGCCACTGATGCTTGACGCCTTGCTGGATGAGTACCCGGAAATCGAAGAGATTCTGTCTGTTCTTGACGGCCTGATCGACGATGATCAGATGCGAGGAATGAACTACGAAGTAGCCTTTGAAAGTCGATCAGCTGAAGATATCGCACGTGACTTCCTGATTGAACAGGGTCTGCTTGAAGAATAAATTCTTTCAGAAAAACAATTATATGATCAAAGTCCAGCTGTTTTTTACGGCTGGGCTTTTTCACTTTTTAAACCTCTATCGGTTTGATCAATGTTCGGGTTTTACCCTAATAAAACGATGCGAAACAGTGAATATTCGTGTTTTTCTCCTCTACAACTGAACGTTCTGAGCTTTACCTATTGATAACATAATTAATTTTTGATTAGATTTAAATACTTTATGCGAATAAATAAAATTGATCGACCCTCTTTATCCCTATCACAATAGCTTTTGAAACGGCTATCACGATATTTTAAATCCTATCTATTAATGAGAAGTTACTCATTGTAAAAAATGCCTGAAAATACCATTTGATAAGCTTCCACCATTTTGATACACTAATCCTTAAAATTATCAGACCGAACAGCCAAATCTTAAGGAGGATTTTCATTTATGTCACAATGGGAAACGAAATTTGCTAAAAAAGGCTTCACTTTTGATGATGTACTATTAATGCCACAGGAAAGTCATGTTTTACCGAACGATGTTGATCTGAGTATCAGTCTAACCGATAAAGTCAAATTGTCGATCCCCGTATTGAGTGCCAGCATGGACACTGTGACTGACTCCCGAATGGCGATTGCCATGTCACGTCAAGGCGGACTGGGTATTATCCATAAGAACATGTCTATCGAAGACCAGGCGATGGAAGTCCGTAAAGTTAAACGTTCTGAAAACGGCGTGATCATTGATCCGTTCTACCTGACACCGGACCACCTGATTTCTGACGCTGAAGAACTGATGTCCCGCTACCGTATCAGTGGTGTGCCTTTAGTCAATTCTATGGAGGACCGTGTACTTGTCGGTATCCTGACAAACCGCGATCTGCGCTTCCTGACTGACTATACTCAAGCAATCAGCACAGCAATGACTAAAGATGACATGGTCACTGCACCAGTGGGTACGTCTTTAGAAGACGCCGAGAAAATTCTTCAGAGACACAAGATCGAAAAACTGCCGATCGTTGACGAAAATAACCGTTTAAGTGGACTGATTACAATCAAGGACATTGAAAAAGTCGTTGAATTTCCTAATGCTGCGAAAGATTCACATGGCCGACTACTTGTTGGGGCAGCCATTGGTGTAACCAGCGACTCATTCGAACGGGCTCAGGCACTTGTAGAAGCAGGAGTTGACGTGATCGTTATAGATACAGCTCACGGACACAGTGCAGGTGTGATCCGAAAAATCAAGGAACTGCGTGAAGAGTTCCTTGATGTTGCACTGATTGCAGGAAACGTCGCAACTGCAGAAGGCACACGTGCTCTATTTGAAACTGGCGTAGACGTCGTTAAAGTAGGAATCGGTCCCGGATCGATCTGTACGACTCGTGTCGTTGCTGGTGTCGGTGTCCCTCAAATAACTGCTATCTACGATTCTGCTTCTGTGGCTAGAGAATTCGGCAAGCCGATTATCGCAGATGGTGGAATCAAGTACTCCGGCGATATCGTAAAAGCTCTCGCTGCCGGTGGACATGCCGTCATGCTGGGTAGCCTGCTTGCAGGAACAGACGAATCACCTGGTGAATTCGAAATCTTCCAGGGGCGCCGCTTCAAGACTTACCGTGGCATGGGAAGCCTGGGCGCTATGAAGCAGGGTTCTAGTGACCGTTACTTCCAGGATTCTAAAAACGAAGCCAACAAGCTGGTTCCAGAAGGTATTGAAGGCCGAATCGAATACAAAGGAAGCCTGCAGGAAGTTATCTTCCAGATGCTAGGTGGACTGCGTTCTGGTATGGGCTATGCAGGAGCAAAAGACTTGAAAGCCTTGAGAGAAGACACTCAGTTTATTCAAATGAGTGGTGCCGGACTTCGCGAGTCTCACCCGCATGATGTTCAAATTACAAAAGAAGCACCGAACTATTCTGTACGCTAATTGATAAATTTTTTTAAGATAAGGGTGAATTAAGTGACCTCTACTATTGATACGACAACATTAGAAAAACTGATCGTTCTGGACTTCGGAAGCCAGTACAATCAGCTGATCACACGCCGTATAAGAGAATTCGGTGTCTACTCCGAACTGCTTCCGCACACAACAACTGCAGAAGAACTGAAAAATATGAATGTTAAAGGCATCATCTTCTCCGGTGGACCGATGAGTGTCTATGACGAGAATGCCTTCTCGATCGATCCAGAAATATTCGAACTGGGCATTCCGATTCTGGGTATCTGTTACGGTATGCAACTGATGACCTATATGCTTGGCGGAGAAGTCAGCCCAAGCAAAAACCGTGAATACGGAAAAGCTGAAATCAGTGTGCAGGACCGCACAGCCGCTCTCTTTACAACATTGGAGGAAGAAGAGAATGTCTGGATGAGCCACGGAGATTACGTAACTAAGAGTCCGGAAGGCTTCACTGTCACAGCTTCAAACGATCACTGCCCGATCAGTGCCATCCAGAACCTGGACAAAAATTTCCACGCCGTACAGTTCCACCCGGAAGTCCGTCATACAGAAAACGGCAATGAAATTCTGCGCAACTTTGCCTTTGGCGTCTGTGAATGCTCAGGAAACTGGACTATGCAGAACTTCATTGACATGGAAGTAGATAAAATCAGAGAACTCGTTGGCGACAGAAAAGTCCTCCTTGGTTTATCCGGCGGTGTCGATTCAAGTGTTGTTGGCGTGCTTCTGAATAAAGCCATCGGAGACCAGCTGACTTGTATCTTTGTCGACCACGGCCTGCTTCGTAAAGATGAAGGCGATCAGGTCATGGCCAGTCTAGAAGGCAAATTCGGACTGAACGTGATCCGCGTCGATGCAAAAGACCGCTTCTTAAGCAAACTGAACGGCGTATCAGATCCTGAACAGAAACGTAAGATCATCGGAAACGAATTCGTCTATGTCTTCAACGACGAAGCAGCAAAACTCGACGGCATCGACTTCCTGGCTCAAGGAACCTTGTATACCGATGTAATCGAGAGTGGAACAGCCACAGCTCAGACCATCAAATCTCACCACAACGTTGGCGGACTTCCTGATGACATGACCTTTGAGCTGATCGAACCGTTGAATACCCTATTTAAAGACGAAGTCCGCGAACTGGGACTTGAACTGAACATGCCCGAGTCCCTAGTCTGGCGTCAGCCATTCCCTGGACCCGGTCTGGGTATCCGAGTGATCGGTGAAATCACTGAAGAAAAACTTGAAATCGTCCGAGAAAGTGACGCTATTTTAAGAGAAGAAATCAAAAAAGCTGGCCTTGACCGCGACATCTGGCAATACTTCACGGTCCTGCCTGGCTTCAAGAGTGTCGGTGTCATGGGAGACGGCCGCACATATGACTATACAATCGGCATCCGTGCCGTTACTTCCATTGACGGTATGACCGCAGACTTCGCCCGCATCCCGTGGGACGTCCTGCAAAAAATCTCTGTCAGAATCGTCAACGAAGTCAAGCACGTCAACCGTATCGTGTATGATGTAACGAGTAAGCCACCTTCAACTGTTGAGTGGGAGTAATACTTAATAACGAATTTAGTATTAAGGTTCTCATTTTAAGAGTTATTCTAAAATGCCCCCATTTTGTAATAGTCTACAAAATGGGGGCATTATATTAATTGATGAGTAGTTTCAAAAATATACAGAGGTAAGGACTTTCCCATAGAAATCAGACATAGCTCGTTAAATTTATGGATCTTTCTAGCGCTATTTATTTTTGGTCTCGTTCTTCATACATTGGAGGTATCATTTTTCCTGGTTACTCTTCCAATCGCTATTATCTTTTATGTCATTATCTACAATACGGTTAGGCTGATCAGAATAGAAAAAGCAAGCACCACTTCCAGACAATAATTATAAAAGGCATGCCATGGAAAATAAAATTCCGGCATGCCTTTCTCATGTTCTTTTTCATGTATCTAAGCTCGGTCATATTAATCCGCCGGCCAGTGATCTCCGGTCTCATAATCCAGTTCGATGCCATCCTGCTGGTTGGGGACGAACACGTTGAATGTCAGAGTTTCTCCGTCATCGTCTACAGAGAAACCTTCCATGATAATGCCGTGGGCAAGAAGATTGTCTCCTTCAAATAATGGCGTGATCCGGTAGCGGACCTGCATCTCTGTTTCTTCGACCACATTGGCGACGAAGTTTTCAAATGGCAGCATCCCCTCGGCGTTAAACTGACGTGTCCCGGTCATAAGGTTCTCACGCCCATCATACCCAGTCATCTGGTGCCCGATTAAATGGCTGCGGTTATATAACCAGTTTCCTGACACAATCTCGTAGTTCCCCTGATTCCATCCAGTTGGTTCGATATGTCCGATTGATCCGCGCTGTTCTGCCGGCATCAAGTCGATATCAAGCAGTGCTTCCGCTACGCCGACGCGGCCAAGTTCATCCAGGTCGGCATACGTATGAAAGGGTTCACTGACTTCCAGTTCTTCATTAGTGAAGAATGGAATATTGTCATTCACTTCTAAGTATAGTGAGTCGATGGGTAAGTCATCCGGTCCCGGAATATCCGCTTCTGCTATTCCGCTAACAGTGCCTGAACTGCTTTCCGTCAGCCCTAAGGCGTCTTCCAGAAGGTCACACCCACTCAAAAATAATGCCGAGCTAATCAGCCCGACCGCTGTAACTTTTTTCAACATGTAATCAAAACACCCTTTATTCCTCCGAGCAGCTTTACTTATTACTAGCTACTCTATTTTTTATAACACATATGCCAGAATTGAACCGATTGCCAGGAGAACCAGAATGACTTTCAGATATTTGTGTGTTATTTCCTGTACTTCTACTCGGTCAGCAAGCAAGTCCTTCATTGTTTTATTCATCAGGCCACACCTTTCCTACTGACAGCTTATCAAATCAAGCTCCCGTGTACCAGGTCAGAATGCCTAAAACGGCAAAGAGGATTGGTATAATCTGTATAAACAAAGCAACAAGTGCAGCCATAGGTACCCAGCGTTCCGTTTCGTAAGTCTGTGTATAATTCAGTATGTAAAGCGCAAACCCTATTCCCAGAACAGGAACAAGGTACGCCAGCATAATGAACATAGGCAGTTTACGTGAATCAAAAGATTCGATCTCATTTGTGTTCATCTGTTTGAGCTCCCTAAATTCGTAATGGTAATTCATGTCTATTTCCGGTTGATCCTCTTTCTTCTGATATAGAAAATATACAGATAAAAGAGCCCCAACATGGCTATATAGACAAGTCTCAAGTTAACTAAAGTCTGGTTGAAAGCTAATTCATAGGCGAAATTGTAAAGCAGTAAGAAAAGTATAAAAGAAAATGCGACTGCAACGGTTGTTTGTTCTTTCTTCATAACATTACCCCTTTCGAGAGTTGTGTTACTGTCAAATTTTTTTGTTCTTAAAGGTCTATAACCGTTGTTCTATCAAGGAAAAGACAAAAAACACTTGCCCCTCCCTCATTTATCGGTAAAATAGTAGGTATCCGACTACCAAACTATCCCCAGAAAGAAGGAAAAGCAAGTGCTGTATACCCCTATTATAAACTGTCAGTTTGAAATTATCTACTATTGCCTGAAAGAAAATATCAGACAACAGGAAATGCTTGAAAAATATCGTGAATTGACCCGTTCTCTTATCGAAGAACGTAATCGTTGGACAACGCACTCCCGTGCTCCGACCGTATCTAAACCACTTGACCAGCCCTATCCTCACATGGAGATTGATGCATTGCCGGTGATCAAAAAGGTGCATGATTTAGATTACCGACTCATTCTCACTTATTCAGAAGAACTTGGATCTCCAATCAAACCGATTAGAGGAAGAACGAGAGCGAAACAACTCTCCGAAAAAGAACAGTGTTCGCGCTGCCATGCGCCTCACCAGTATCTTTACATAAACAGTAAAAAAACTGGCCAGAGACTGTGTAAAGTGTGTAAGCACACGCATATCCCTGGAAAAGAATCCGAAAAACCACGCTTAATTCGTTGCCCGCACTGTATGGGGGCACTGGAGAAAATCAAAACCCGGGAAGGGTTCGAGATTTTCAAATGTAAAAAGAAAGCCTGCCCGTACTACCAACAGCGAATGCGTGAGATCCATAGAGATTCATATCTGAAAGCCACTTAT
>NZ_BAAGIQ010000008.1:0-44623 GCF_054658175.1 Alkalibacterium sp. s-m-28 | reverse complement strand
CCCAAAATCTAAGTATTGATCCAGGCTTAAACGTATTATCGCTCCTCCTATGACGTTATCATAGAAGGAGCGATAATAAATTATAAGGGGTTTTTATCAAACTGTCCTTGACATGGGGTCCAGTTTATATTGAGCAGTGGTCTTTTATTGAGCGATAAGATACTCAGGGAATTAGACCGTCATGGCGAGGAAGATGAGTGCCCCGACAGCTCCACCAATGAATGGACCAACGATAGGGATCCATGAATACTCCCAATCAGAACCTCCTTTATTAGCTATAGGAAGTATCTGGTGAGCGATTCTCGGACCCAAATCACGGGCCGGATTGATGGCATACCCTGTTGTTCCTCCAAGCGAAAACCCGATTGCCACAATAAGCAACCCTACAATCAGAGGATTCAGTCCATCTGTAAAATCGCCTTGAGTAAAAGCAAGTAGGCCGAATACTAGAACAATCGTCGCAATCGTTTCAGATAACAAATTCCATTTTGATCCTTTAATGGCTGGACCTGTTGAGAACACAGCCAGGATAGCTTCCTGATCATCCGTAGCTCTGAAATGAGGAATATAATGAAGCCAGACCAGAACGGCACCAGTAAAACCTCCTGCAACTTGTGCAATGGTGTAGGGGATTACCATCTCCCATCCAATTTCACCAGCCACAGCCATTCCGAGGGTCACTGCCGGATTAATATGTGCCGGAGACAGCCAGCCTACAGCGTAAACCGCCATAGCTACGGCGAGCCCCCACCCTATACCGATCATGATCCATCCACTATCATATGATTTCGTCTTTTTCAGTACATTGGCAGCAACCACACCGTCTCCCAGAAGAATGAGGATCATCGTGCCGAAATACTCACCAAGTAACTGCTGAAATAAAGTTGTTTCCACTATAAATCCCTCGCTTTATTTATTTTTGTATTCCTCCAGTGATACTTCTCTTACTCTTTCATCCAGATGAGCAGACCAGTTTTCTTTTTCTTCTTCACTCCATCCAAGTTCTTTCTGCATGGCATCAATAACCGATTCTTTCAGTTCAATAACCCGGTCTATATTGAAGAATATTGAATCTGTGCGTCTTTCAAAGAAATCCTCTGGAGACAAAATCATTTCATGCTCCAGCCCATACGCCAGCTGCAGGGCATCTTTTAAAGGCATATCGAACGAGCGAGCCTTACCCAGCAGTTCATACACCTTAAATATATTTGTCCCATACCAGTCAACCAGGAAACGTGCATCAGTCTGATCCAGACCTGCATCAGTCCCATCTTGACTGTGTTGATCTATAAATGTCTGGAATGCAAAAGGATTTTCGACATCTCCTCCAGAAAGCGGAATGGTCTTCGTGTCCACCTGATCGAACCTTACATTCAGTTCTTCAAAAGCTTTATCGATGACTTCAAAGGCGTCTTCCGCCATACGCCGGTAATCGGTCAGTTTTCCTCCTGCAATCGTGATCAGTCCGTCTTCTTCAGTAAAGATTTCGTGTCCTCTGGAAATGCCTGACGGGTCATCATTATTCTCATCCTTAATCAGCGGTCTGAGCCCCGCCCAGCTCGATTCGATATCATCCAATGTTAGGGATACCCCGTCAAATCGGTGATTGATTGTCTGCAGGAGGTAATCAATGTCTTCCTGTGCGATGGACGGGTCCTCGTACGCCCCCTCAAATGGGGTGTCCGTCGTTCCAAAATATGTTTTATTGCCACGGGGGATAATGAAGACCATACGATTATCTTCATGTCCGGTATCAGTGTAAATGGTTCTGGACACAGGGAGCTTAGAATGATCCACTACAAAATGGACTCCTTTTGTAGGGAACATTTTGCCTCCAGTATCTGCCTCCCTGTTCTTTCTTGTCTCATCCGACCATGGACCGGTGGCATTCACCACGACTTTCGCATCGATGTCAAAGGACTCCTCGTTCAACGTATCCACTGCTCTGACAGTTCTTATCTTTCCATCCTCATCGTAACCGAAAGATTCAGCTTTAACATAGTTGGTTATAATGGCTCCCAGTTCGTCAGCTTTTTTTATCGTTTCGATTGTCAGTCGGGCATCGTCATTCGTGTAGTCAAGGTAGAAACCTCCGGCTATAAGTCCTTCTTCTTTCAAGTGAGGTTCTTCCTTAAGAACCTCTTCCTTGTCAACGATATAATGGGCCCATTCTTCGTCAGTCTCTGCCAGATAATCGTACAGGTGCAAAACAACTTCTGCAGTGAAGGCATTAAAAGAAGCACCTGGTTCTTCATATACCGGCATCAGCATATAGCCCGGCTGGACAATATGAGGGGCATTCTTTCCAATAACAGCCCGTTCCTTAGCTACGTCTGACACAAGCTCCACATCAAACTGTTTCAGATAGCGTAGACCCCCGTGAACAAGCTTTGTGGACCGGCTGCTCGTCCCTCCTGCGAAGTCCTGCATCTCGATCAGACCAACTTTTATGCCTCGGGCAGCGGCATGGAGAGCTAATCCAGCTCCAGTGATGCCGCCTCCGATGATCAGCAGATCGACCTGATCAGATGACAGCTTATTTATATTCTCTTTTCTGGTCTGAGCTGAAAATGTCATGCGTCCGTCAGCTCCTTTCTTAAGTTTTTAACCGTCTTCCTCTTCTTTTTTTACTTTTTTCGGCTTGAATTTGAAAGCCTGAGTTGCCTTGACAGCTGCCTGCCAGCCTTCGTACAGATCTTCACGGACCTCTTCGTCCATATTAGCCTCAAAGGTTGCTGATTTATCCCATTTCGCTTTGATTTCATCCAAATCTTTAAAGAACCCCGTAGCCAAACCAGCGAGATAGACTGCACCTAAAGCGGTTGTTTCCATGATTTTAGAGCGTTCGATCTTCACATCCAGAATATCAGCCTGGAACTGCATTAGGAAATCGTTCATGCTGGCTCCACCGTCCACTCGCATCGTTTCTGTCTTAAGCCCGGCATCTTCATTCATCGCATCCACGACGTCTCTTGTCTGGTAAGCCAATGATTCAAGTGTCGCACGAATAAAGTGTTCTTTTTCCGTTCCTCGAGTCAGTCCGAAGACGGCTCCTCTGGCATCCTGATCCCAATGCGGGGCCCCCAGTCCAGTAAAGGCAGGAACGACATAAACATTGTCTGTTGTATCCACTCGTGTAGCATAGTTTTCTGATTGCGGCGCATCTCTGAACATTCTCAGTCCGTCACGCAGCCACTGAATGGCAGACCCGGCAACAAAAATTGCCCCTTCCAGCGCATAATACACTTCATTATCCAATCCATATGCCAGAGTAGTCAGCAGACCATTCTCAGACTGAATCGGCTCTTTTCCGGTATTCATAATAATGAAGGCACCTGTTCCGTACGTATTTTTAACCATTCCTTTATCAAAAGCAGTCTGTCCGAATAAAGCTGCCTGCTGGTCTCCGGCAATTCCTGCAATCGGCACTTGAACGCCTTTAAAGATCGCATCCATAGTCTCTCCAAATATACCTGAAGACGGTTTGACTTCCGGCAGCATGCTTTCAGGTATATCCAGAAGATCCAGTATATCTGAGTCCCACTGCATATCATAAATATTGTAAAGCATCGTGCGGCTGGCATTTGAATAATCCGTAGCGTGAACCTCTCCACCAGTCAGCTTCCATAAAAGCCAAGTATCAATAGTCCCAAATAGAAGCTCTCCATTTTTCGACCGTTCTCTAGAGCCTTCTACCTTATCAAGGATCCATTTGATTTTGGTCGCTGAAAAGTAGGAATCTACAATGAGACCCGTTTTCTTATGGATCATGTCCTTATGTCCGTCTTCAACAAGCTGGTGCGCAACATCAGATGTCTGCTTGGACTGCCAGACGACTGCAGGGTAAATCGGTTCCCCTGTTTCCTTATCCCAGATGACTGTTGTTTCTCGCTGGTTTGTTATGCCGATACTGTCAAGGTCGTTTGCCTCAATACCTGCTTCGATCATGACACTTGCAATGACCTGAAGCGTCTTTAACCAGATTTCATTCGCATTGTGCTCGACCCAACCCGGTTCCGGGAAGGACTGCTCAATCTCCTTCTGGTAACTCCATCTTGGTTCCCCTTCCTTATCGAATATGATTGCCCGCGTGCTTGTCGTTCCCTGATCGATTGCCATAATGTAATCAGCCATTGCTATATCTACTCCCTTTCTCTTATTTGTAAAGGCTTACTGTCGAACCCAGTATAACATTGCATCCTTCACTTCTTCTAATAGAAAGCATATGAAGAGGTAAATTTGTTAATTTCATCCCCATTTTATTTTACTTTTATTAGTTGAGGTCATAAGTTGACTGTTCATTTTCTCTAGTGAGTAATTTATTGTGACGACCACTTATCTTACATGATTCTTAATTAAAACAAAAAAAACAGCTCGAGTGAGCTGTTTTCTTTACACTATTTTGATCGTATGATTAGTCGTTCATCAGTGCCTGATTTGCCGTGATGATAGCTGTTTTATAGACATCTTCTTCGACGCATCCACGTGACAGGCCTGAGACAGGTTTGTTCAGACCTTGAAGAATCGGTCCGACTGCTTCAAATCCACCTAAACGCTGAGTTATTTTGTAGCCGATATTTCCTGACTGCAGTTCAGGGAAGACGAACACAGTTGCTTCACCTGCAACGTCTGATTCGGGTACTTTCTGCTGGGCTACAGCAGGAACAAAAGCCGCATCGAACTGAAGCTCTCCATCAATAGCTAAGTCAGGAGCAAGTTCCTGCGCAATTTTCGTTGCGTTACGTACTTTTTCTGCTTCCGGTGCATTAGCTGTTCCTTTTGAAGAGAAGCTCAGTAATGCAACTTTAGGGTCGATACCGAACATTTTAGCTGTACGGGCACTTTCAACCGCGATTTCCGCCAGGACCTGCTCGTCCGGGTTAGGATTGATCGCACAGTCAGAGAACAGATATTTTTCCTGTCCTCTTCCACGTAGCATGATGAATGCCCCAGATGTACGGCTTACGCCAGGACGGGTCTTGATGATCTGAAGAGCCGGACGGACCGTATCTCCTGTTGAGTGAACCGCTCCGCTGACCAGGCCAACTGCATAGTCCAGATAGACAAGCATGGTACCGAAGTAGTTCACATCTTTAAGCTGAGTTCTAGCCTGATCTTCTGTGGCTTTCCCTTTACGGCGCTCAAGAAATGCTTCTACCATTTCGTCAAACTTGTCGTATGTTTCAGGATCGATGATTTCGATATCCTTCAGATCATATCCACGAGCTTTTGCTTCCTCAAAAATGTCTTCTTCTTTTCCGATCAGAACGGGTTCAAGAATGTTTTCATAATGAAGGCGCAATGCAGCACCTAAAATACGTTCATCTGTCGCTTCAGGAAAGACGATTTTCAGATCTTTTCCTTGAATGTTCTGTCTCAGACTTTCAAATAATTCCACTTGATTTTCCCTCCAGGATTTGTTTTTTCCACATTCTTAATCATACCACTTTTCTTATGGTTTTCACAGTTTAGCCATTAAATTATTCTAGTCATTCGGGTTTTCAGGCAGGCTCCAGTCAACTGGCTCGAAACCCATTTTCTCAAGAATCCGATTGGTTTCTGAAAACACGCCTGACCCTAAAAAGCCCCGATATGCAGACAACGGACTCGGATGAGAGGTTTTAAGAACAACGTGTCTGCTGGTATCGATCATCTTCTCTTTTTTCTGAGCCGCATTCCCCCAGAGAAGAAACACGATCGGTTCTTCTCTCTCACTCAAGGCCTTGATCACGTGGTCTGTCAGATCTTCCCAGCCTCTGTTGCGATGCGAATGCGCCTCTCCTCCTCGAACAGTCAATACTGTATTGAGAAGCAGTACGCCTTCTTCTGCCCATTTTTTCAGATACCCGTGTGAGACTGGAGGAATCCCCAGATCTCTCTCTAGCTCCTTATACATATTTTTAAGAGAAGGAGGTACATCCACCTCAGGTCTGACAGAAAAACTGAGGCCATGAGCCTGATACCTGCCGTGATAGGGATCCTGCCCTAAAATCACGACTTTAACTTCACTGAAAGGTGTCCATTCAAATGCCTGCCAGATATCTTCCACGACAGGATAGACTGCTGCCTCAGCGTATTCTCTCTTCAAAAACTCTCTTAATTCCTGATAGGACTCTGTCTGTTCAGCTTCTTTTAAAATGGGGGTCCAGTCATTGTCTACTGGAATCAACATATGTAAACTTCCTTTCTCTTTTGAGTAAATTTATCTCCCTTTGTCCTCTATTTTTGTTAGACTGATACTATACAAAAGATAGATTATTAAAGGGGACGAAATGAATGATCAAACTGATTGTTTCCGATATGGACGGAACACTGCTTAATGAACACATGGAAATATCCAATGCAAATGCCTCTGCCATCAAGCGTGCGCAGGAACAAGGCATCCATTTTGCTATTGCGACTGGGAGAGATTACCCGATGGCTTCGCCTTTGCTCAAGGAGCATACCATTATCTGTCCGCTGATTGCACAGAATGGCGCCCAGTATTTTGACGAAACCGGAAAAAATCTCTACAATATCGGGCTGGAAAAAAAGACGGTCAGACAGATGCTTGACATCTTTTCTCAATACGACTCACTTCACGAAGAGCTGATGACATATAAAGGCATCTTCTCCGATAATAAGGATCAGCGTGAAGAAATGCTCGCGTCCATGTTATCAGATATGAACCCGGATATCACATTTGAAGAAGCTCTTGAAACAGCTAAGAAGCGAGTAGATGAGATGCCGATCACTTATGTGGATGACTACTCCGACGTTCTGAACGATCAGAGTCTTGTCGTCTTGAAGGTGGCGGTCCATACAAAAAAAGGAAAGGCGCTGCTTGACCCCTTAAAGGAAAAACTTTATGAGGCGGTTCCTGATTTGGCCATCACTGCTTCAAGTGAACGAAACCTTGAGATCAACCATAAGAATGCCCAGAAAGGACTGGCCGTCGCTAAACTGGCCAGAAAACTGGACCTTAAAGCCGACCAGGTTATGACTATCGGGGATAACATCAACGATATCTCCATGCTTAAATGGGCAAAATATTCAGTTGCCATGGAAAATGCTGCACCTGAAGCCAAGGAGGCTGCCAATTATCTTACTTCAAGTAACCGTAAGAATGGTGTAGCCGAAGCGATCACTCGTGTTTTAAGTGGTAAAATTTATAAGAATGATTAAGGGCATGTCGCCCGTCCCTCTCCTGTTCTGATGGTTCAATAACAACCGTTCAGGCCCGGAGAGGGCTTTTTTTCTGAACAGTATAGTGGAACCTCCGGCTAAATAACGACTTGAAAAAATTCAATCAGCTCATCCAGGGCGGCGTCAATGTCAGCCCTTCAACCAGTTCTTCATTGAGTTTCTTGTCAGCTAGTCGTTTCTTCCTTCTTTCACTGTAATCTCTGCAGACTTTCTGTTCTTCCTCTGATTCACAGACCAGATCAGGAAGAAGGGGCTGATCTGTTTCGAATGAACCGACGAGTACGAAGGTGAGAAAACTGGTTGCCCCGATATAAGTTTCTCCTGATTCCAGGTCTTCACCCAGAACTTTAGTAAACACTTCAATCGACCGTCTTCCGGAACCTGTTACATAGGTCTCCACACTCACCGCGTGACTGGCTTTGATTGGATGAAGAAAATGAAGCTCGTCCATGGAAGCCGTCACAAGAGAATTTGAACGGGCAAACTTTGCAACCGACATGGATGCCGTATTGTCGATCAGACTCATCAAGTTCCCGCCGAACAGAGTCTGGTGTCCGTTCAGTTCAGATGGGAGGACTATGTGTGTCTGAACGACCCTTGTTTCGTTACAGCTCATCTGTTTGTTAATAGTCATATTTGCTCTCCTTTGATTTCAGTCGTCTGACGGTCTGTGATGATATCTATAAATCGATGAGTAAACTGAGCTGTGAATCCCCAGAGGTACTGACCTTCCAACCGATAAAAAGGGATGCCCTGCTTTCTGGTGGTCCATCTGTACTTATCTCCATTGGATATCAGCTCGAATGGGAAATCCTCCTTATGTTCCATGATCAGATCCACATAATGATATTCAGGTCGATGTGTCAGAAAATAATTGAGGGGAATCGTGAACACTGACTCCACTTCCTCGTTCGGCTGGAGCGACTTTAATGTACAGTTCCTGAGTTCTCCAGCGAAACAGTGAATGATATGAGTATGAGTTGCGATATAATCGATTTCTCCATAGATATCGATCTGACTCTCTTTCACATTCAGTTCCTCAACTGTCTCTCGAATTGCGGCCTCTTTGTATGTTTCCCCCTCTTCGACAGCTCCTCCGGGAAAAGAGGTTTCCCCCGGCTGTGACACGCTCTGACTTCTTTTTTCAAATAGAAGATGCTTTTCGCCATCGATAATAATAAGTGGCAGAAAGACAGAAAATCGTCTCTGTCTGCCTAATGGTTCTGGTCGATACTGACTGATTTTATCTCTTATTCTGTTGTTCTCCATGTCCAACACCCCATATCTGACTTCCGACTGTTCTTTCAGGCCTATTCTGCCAGTTATAATGTCGGATCATGCCAGTTCATTCTTTACTGCTTCTGCCCATTGACTGATTGATGTTTTGAAACTCAGGCCGAATGGATAAGAAAGTCCGGTCCTTCCTTTATTGACCAGAATGCTTTTATCCCCCTTAAAATCATATACGAATCCGGCAGCGGGATACACGCTCAGACTCGTTCCCAGAACCAGGAGGACATCTGACTGACTGATGGCCTTAATGCTTTGACGGATCGCTTCGGGATCAAGCATCTCACCGTATAGCGTGACATCCGGCCTGACCCATTCCCTGCCGACATACATGGCTGTCTCCGTTTCAACGGCATCCTCACAAGAATAAACCGTTCCATTCCGGGACACTACCCGAGCAGTACTCCCATGCAGTTCAATGACCTTACTGCTTCCAGCTTTCTGATGAAGGCTGTCAATATTCTGTGTGATGACCGTTATTTTTTTCCCAATCTTCTCAAGATCAGCTAGAAAGACATGCCCCGGATTGGGCTGCGCTTCTCTTCTCAGGAGATTCTTTCTATAAAATGTATAAAATTGAGCGGGTTCCTGTTCAAAAAAATGATGGCTCAGAACTTCTTCGAGAGGAGTAGTCAGATTCGTCTGCCTATTGTATAATCCCCCGCTTGAACGAAAATCCGGTATACCGCTTTCTGTAGACACTCCTGCTCCAGTGATTACAGCTATGGACTTACTGCTACTCAGCCATTCCGCTGCTTTTCTGATACTCCCTTTGTCCATGTATCATGCCACTCCTTCTTTTCTCCGCCATTATCCTTTACTCGAGTACCTTTATCCTATTATACTAGGAATGTAGTACAGAAGTGCAACAGATTCATCAGACTCACGATAGATAAAAAAAGGAGGGCCTAACCATGTCTGGACCAAAACTTACTTTAACAATAGCCGGAAATGATGCCAGCGGAGGAGCTGGAATTGCTGCAGACCTAAAAACCTTTGCCGAATATGGTACTTACGGGATTGCTGCACTGACAGTGATCGCTACAATGGATCCAGATAACAGCTGGTCTTGCTAAAGGACTGGATCCTGTCTAAGCGGTCAGAAAAGCCAAGCATTTTGTGACTGAAGCAATGCAGGCAGGCTTTGCGTTCAATGAGTATGTCGGTCCAGTCTATCACAGTGGCTACAGGCTCAACAGACAGTCCGATATCTAACCACCTCAAATCGGGTTACACTTTACCCCTTCTTTCCGTTATTACCTGTATACGGAAGAAAGGAGGCTGACTGTTATGTCTGAAACTGACTGGTTTCCGGCGATGATCGACATGATTGCTAATGTAGGATTTCCTATCTTCATTTCACTGGTGCTGCTTCATCGCATGGAAAATAAGCTCGATGCGGTAGTCAAAGCGCTCAACGATCTGACGGCTGTGACTGAAGCACGCCACCGGTAATTCTCGAGAGTGTCTTTTTGAGGCACTCTTTTTCATTTTGAAACTGAACAGCACGTGAAGTTTTTCTTTTTTTCTATTCTTATGTAATAGTGGTATAATAAATAAAAGCACCGTACACGTTTGACGACCTAGAGGTGATAGAAATGGTTCGGCTATTTATCAACAAGGAATACCAGACCTTGCAGGACCGGATGATCGTAAAAGATGCTGCAGGTGAAAAAATATACCTGATTGTCGGAAAATGGGGCAGACTCGGAGACAGGCTGACTGTCTACTCTATGGACGGAAAACGGATCATAGAAGCCAGACAAGTCAAACTCTCAGTTTTTCCTAAGTTCCGTCTGTTTCAGGATGGAAAGAAAATCGGAACAATAAAGAAACGTAAAGGTCTTCGTGGAATGACTCACCCATACTTTACAGTTACACGACTCAACTGGATTATCACAGGTGATTACGATAAACAAATTTTCTCCGTCAGACGATTCGGAAAGCAGATTCTGTCTATCGAAAAATGCGTGTCATTCACTGGAGAATTTTATATCCTCGATTTTCAGAATGAGAAAATTGCACCTGTAGCCTGTCTCATTTCTCAGCTGCTGGATCACTACGGTCAGAATAAATCCACTGTCTGGAATGATATGAAGCAGCAGAAATACAGTCTCAGTTTCATGCATCCGGTCTGGCTGAGAGTAAAAAGACTGCTTTGGTCAAACAAGTAATCCCGATAGTCTAAAAGCCCGAAGACTGAGTTTTTGCCAGTCTTCGGGCTTATTTTTAAAAATCAGTCCTGTTCAATTTGCAACTGATCACTCGGTCAGTTCACAATTATACCAGTATTCCTGTCTATACCTTCTTCTGCATATGATCGTAATGATGGCCGGCAATCATGACTTCCTTTACCTTCTGAAAGCCTTGTGCTTCGTAAAGCTTCAGAGCCCGGGGATTATCATGGTCGACATTGAGTCCGACCACTGTAAAGCCTTCTGATTTCGCTTTGTCATAAACCGCCTGCATCAGTTCTTTACCTATTCCTTTTCCTCTGAACGTATCCTTCGTTACGATGGAATCAAGATACCATTCGCCTTCGAAAGTCTCACCTTCGATAAATGTTTCAAAAGGAGGGAGCTTGTAGGCCGATATCAAGTCTGACAGCTGATCATACTGATCGGCACTTCCCCCTGGGTAGGAAAAGCAGAAACCGGCTATTTCTCCATCGATCTCTTTTAAAAGGGCATTTTTGTACCCTTGAATAAACGATTCACTTCGAACAGCATGAACCATTGCAGGCCGCAGATCATCCCAAATTACTTGAGACATGATCGGCAGTTCCATATCTGTCAGAATCACTTTAAATAAATCAACGATTGCTTCTGCAGCTTGACGGGATGCTTCTCTAATCATATTAAAACTCCTCAATTATGTTTTTTTAGCTGAATTTTCAAGTGTCTGCTTTATCCGTTCAGCGACTGGTTTTGAAATCCCCAACTTAGTCAGCTCTTCAAGTTCTGCCTCACGCAGGCGTTTCATTGACTTGAAATGACGCAGGACTTTCGTACGGGTTTTCGGACCCACGCCCTCGATGTCATCCAGCTGACTGGTAAAGCTGTTCTTGCTCCTCACGTTTCGGTGGAAGGTAATGCCAAATCTGTGGACCTCTTCCTGCACACGCTGAACAAGGTGAAAAGCCTGGCTCCTTGGATCGAGAATCACCGGTTCCAGTTCATCTCCAAAAATCAGTCCGGCTGTCCGGTGCTTATTGTCCTTGACCATGCCGGCGACAGGAATCATGAGCGACAGTTCATTTTGAAGCACATCCCTGGCTGCATTTACCTGAACCTTTCCTCCATCCATCATGATCAGATCCGGCAGAGGTTTCTTTTCTTTCAGCAGCCGGCTGTAGCGGCGCCGGATAACTTCCTGCGTTGTCGCATACTCGTTGCTCCCGACGACCGTTTTTATCTTATACTTCCGGTAATTAGTTTTGTCCGGGCTCCCGTCTTTAAAGGAAACCATGGCAGAAACCGGATTGGATCCCTGAATATTCGAGTGGTCGAACGCTTCGATCCGTTCGATGTAAGGAAGCCCCATCGCCTGGGACAGTTCCTCAATGGCTCCGGTCGTCTTGCGTTCTTTCATTTCGATCAGACGGAACTTTTCTTTCAGAGCCAGCTCGCTGTTCTTCCCGGTCAGCTCAAGCAGTTCTTTTTTCCGGCCTTTTCTAGGCACCAGAACTTTCGTATCGAGCGTATCTTCCAGAAGGGCCTGATCGACTGTCTCAGGGACATATATTTCCTTTGGTTTCTGGTTGTTTTTATCCTGATAGTACTGCAGCATAAAACTCATCAGCTCTTCTTCTGGCGTGTCATAAATCGGAAACATCGTAGCTTCCCGCTTGATGAGTGTAGCCTGGCGAACAAAAAAGACCTGGATAGAGATCCAGCCTTTGTCCATGTAATAATTGAAAAAGTCACGCGGCGTGAAATTGTTAGATATAATGGACTGTTTTTCAACGGTCCGTTCAATGTAGGATATCTGATCTCTGAACTCGGCAGCACGCTCGTAGTTCATCTCTTCAGCCGCTTCCTGCATTTTATCTTTCAGATCCCGCTTGATATCTGTGACATTTCCATTCAAAAATGACTTAATCCGGGCGATCTGAGCATCATATTCTTCTTTCGAGACCTCATGATCGCAAGGTCCGATGCATTGACCGATATGATAATAGAGACAAGCCCGTTTCTGATGACCGTTGCATTTTCTCAATGGATAGATTTTCTGGATCAGCTGCTTTGTTTCGGAAGCCGCCCAGACATCAGGGTAAGGTCCAAAATAATAGCCCCCATCCTGTTCAACTTCTGAACTTATCACCAGCTGAGGATCCCGTTCATTAGTTATTTTAAGATAAGGATAACTGGTCCCTCTTTTCAGCCGGATATTATACTTAGGCTGATGTTTCTGAATCAAGGTGACCTCCAGAAGCAGGGCTTCCTTGTCTGAACCGGTCACGATCGTTTCAAAATCTACTATATCTTCTACCAGACGTTTGGTCTTTCCCGTATGTTCGCCTCTGAAATAAGACCGGACCCTGTTTCTCAGATTCTTGGCCTTCCCGATGTAAATGATCTCGTCGTTGCTGTTTTTCATGATATAACAGCCTGGCAGATCAGTCAGCAGCTGTAGTTTATGTTCGATGATTTCCGTAGTCAAAAAAGCACCCCCTTCTTTCAGTTGATTAAATTAGTTGGACTCTTCAAAAATATAAAGCGAATGGAACGTATTGAAGTCTGATCGTCCGACTTTTACGTTCTTATAACTGAAGGACTCCCCCAGTTCATGCGTCCCGTTCTTCACTGCTTCGTCAACAGCATCGGCAATGTCTGCGTACAGGTCATCGATCGCCTCGTCAGACAGCTTTGCGTGCTCCGCTTCCCAGGCACTTAGGAAAGCCTCTTCGTCTTTCCCTCTGTAAAAATCGATATAATTCTCTTCCATGTTCCCCTTCACTCCTTTCAAGCCTCATAAATGTCCAGTCTATTTTACCAGAAATGGGAACATTTGTCAGCTTTTCGAGGACAGGTGATCGACAATCTCGAGTCTCTCGATGTCCTGCCTTTCTCTAAGGAGGAACTGGATACGCTGAGCACATTCTACTGGGATAATGTTCATGACTACATCCGTGGTGCATACTGATTCTTCGATAATAATAGCGCATCCCTTTCTTATACACAGGGGGCGCCTTTTTTTCATTGTCTTTCAGTGCATTCTTTTGTATGATAGAAAACAGTACGTCACAAAGTGGATCTGAGATGAATGTTTTCGTTGAAGCCATTACTGACTCTTGAGGAGGATGTCGTATGACTGGACAGTCAAAATTTAACCGGTCTCCGGTTTCTGGAAGAACGTATGCTCTGACAAGGATCGCCTTACTGACCAGTCTGGTTTCTGTGGGCAGACTGACTTTTTCATTTATTCCAAATGTTCAGCCGATGACAGTTCTTCTGATATGCATCACTTTTTATTATGGCTGGAAGATGGGGCTGACGGTCGCTCTGCTTTCCGTGCTCATTACTAACCTGTATCTGGGTATGGGCCCATGGACGGCAGCTCAGATCGGTGGGTTTGCTGCACTTATTCTGCTTTCTCATATGTTTAAAGACAGCCATCAGAACACACCGCTTATCTTTTTGCAGATCTACGTGGCCTTTCTAGGCATTCTATACGGTTTAGTCGTGTCAGTTATGCAGGCGCCTGTCATTGGCTGGAATATTCTTCTGCCCTACTACCTGTCTGGACTGGGTTATGATCTGCTTCATGCCGCAGGAAATGCAGTCTTCTTCCCCATCCTTTACCCAGCTTGTATGAGAGTCTTTAAAATGGCGGATACCTCAGCTTTTGAGAAACGGTCCACTCAAGAAAAAGGAGAAACGAATGAATAAAAAAGAAAAATACCTGATCGGTGTTTCCGTTTTTGTTATCCTGCTAGTTCTAGGACTATGGTATTCAGGACTTGCATCCAATAACCCGACAACCGCTGATCTGGATAAAGAAATTAACATGACAATAGTAGCCGACGGTGAAATCATTGCCGATGATACTCTTGATGTCGCTGACGATTCAACCTTACTTGATATCATGAGTCAGCACTACGATCTGATTGTGACTGATGATGGCTTTATTGAGTCTATCGAAGGCATAGACCAGCTTCCTGAAGAAAATCTTTACTGGATATATGAAGTTAACGAAGAAACTGTCACTGTGAGTGCTGCGGACTTCGTTCCCGAAGAAGGTGACCACATCGTGTGGGAACTCACAGCCTTTTAATACAAACAGTTTTTTAAAAGACACCTCTGCTGTCCCTTTCAGTTACTATACTGGTTGGGAAGCAGAGGTGTCTTTTGGATAGTAGATTTTTAATAAGGACCGGCCAATTCCCTGACAAAAAACGAAGTGACTTCATCCATTGTCGGGCCTTTGACCAGGTGCTTCTCGCCCTCTTCAATGAACCTGACATTTGGAATCTGATTTCCCTTAATAAAGGCCGCCGTATCTTCGTAAGGAACGATACGGTCCTGCGTGCCGTGCCAGAACAGAAGAGGGCGTCCGGCCAGTGTTTCTGGCCTCAGAGACAAATCGTACGAAGGGATCCAGGACAGAAGCGATTCATAATCATGAGGATAAAACCGGTTCATTTCTTTTGCCCGTGTCAGTATTCTGTCACGATAAGCGACCGGTTTCGGAGAGCCCATGACACAGGCTGCAGCTTTGATTTCCGGATTATGTGTCAGGAGAGCACAGGTAGTGAATCCACCCATGGATACCCCGCCTACGCCAATACGGTCGTCAGCCAGGCCGAGCTTCCTGAAGTGATTGACAATAAAACCAAATTCAAACAGATTGGTATGGATGCTCTGCCAAAAAGCCAGCGAAGGAATACGGGTCATTTCCTGGTAACGGTCCCCGTGATTGGCTGCATCCGGTAGAAGAACGCGAAAACCGGCCTGTGCCAGCTTCCTACCTTGGGTAAGCACCAGCTCCTTAGATGACTGCCAGCCGTGGTAATAAACTATCAGAGGGAGTAGCTCGTTTCTATTTTCTTTCTGCACCACTTCCAGCAGAGGGATAGTTCCAAGGGTTCGTTTTCTGATCGTCAGTTTCATAAATCCGCCTCTTTTCCAGCTTAGTTCATACGTTTGTTTCTAAAATAACAGCGCCACTCCGGTTCCAGCGGCTTATTCTCCGTAAATAGCTCGGGGTTCTTTTCCAGCAGTTCGGTCAGCAGCACCGTCGTCATATGTGCGTCCACAACTCGTGTTTCTGCATCCCCGAATCGTCCAGTTTTCATCGCCCCTTCTTCAATCAGGAGATCATTGACTTTCCAGAAATGCTCAGACCACGACAATCCACAGTGACGGCGTGAGGGCACCCGAACTTTTTCTCCAGAATGCAGAATACTGAACAGCTCTTCATGACTGTCCGTCATTCTGCCTGGGATATCCATCCATTCCTCTATGCCGTGAATAAACGTGTTTCTAGTCAGATCGACACCGACCAGAATAATCTGTGCCTTTCTGTCAACGATTTTTCCCCAGACCGACTCTCCGGCGCATGGGGTATCATGCTTGTATTCACCCGCTGTAAAGGCGGCCGCATCTTTCCCCAGGGCCGCTACCGAATGAGTCGGATGTTCCGATCGGATCGTGTTTTCCCGGTTTCTGAACAGTTCAGTCAGGATTCCCACATTGGACGGCGACTTCTTGACATCGAAGACAGGGTTGTCCTTGCTGATGTACTTCCACGTATGAGTCGGAAGGACAAGCAGACCGTCTGCCATATAGTCGCTCAAGGCATCCAGAACAGTATCAGCTCGTCCATCCACCTCCCCTATGCTTTTATAGGACGAATGAACCAGTAGTGTCCCTTCTTTTTCAATCCTCAAATGGTCGAGACAATCCATTAAATGTTTTTTAGAATACATGCTATTCTCCTTGTTCATTTGTCAACTCTATTCCAGAATCTCTTTCTCTTTAGATTAAACACCATTCCATTTTATAAAGCAAATAAGTCTTCTTTATCTAATAATGACTGCTTGCTTTCTCGAAATCAGCTTCCATTGAATCAGAATACTGTTACAGGTCAATAGAGAAGTCTCTGGTCCTGTCATGGAGGGACAGTCCCCCGAATGTCAGGATTATTAAACCAACTCCATAATCTGACCTCGTTCACTTAGTCCACAACAGTAAAAAAACCCACTGGAGAAGTACTAGTCTCCAATGGGCCGATTTCTATAATAATGTAATGAGGTTAATCCAGTACTCGAATCGTTACGCTTCGTCTTCCCCAGCTCAGTGCTTCTCCTACTGTCTGGAAGTGGATATCAATGATGTTTCCTCTAATTGCTCCACCTGTGTCTCCGGCAATATAGACGCCCATGCCTTCAACCTCTACCATTGATCCTAGTGGAATGACAGAAGGATCAACTGCTATGACACGCGGATTGATTCTTAAATCGATGCCGGTTGCCGTATGTGTGCTTAAGTTAGGCTGCTTGGTTGAATAGCCTGTAGCCTGAACACGTAACGTTCTACCGGAACTTACTTCCGGCTTAGCTGGTGCTGGCGCAGGAGCTGGTGCCGGCGCAGGGGCCGGGCTGCTGTTTGAACTTGTGCTTGAACTGGAATTATTGTTTGAATTATTGCTTGAACCAGAACTTGCAGCTGAACTTGAATTTGAAGATGAGCTGTTTGATGCAGTCTGTTCGGCAGCTTGTGCACTTGAACTGTCTGAAGAAGAAACCGATACTTCAGTTTGCTGTTCGGCTTCTGCTCTTGCAGCGGCACGCGCAGCTCTTTCCTCTTCTTCTTTCTGTGCAGCAGCTCTCGCAGCTTCTTCTCTAGCCACTCGACGCGCTTCTTCGATTCTCGCTTCTTCTACTGCTCCTCTTTCGATCAGTTCAGTCAGCTGAGACTGATTATCTCTGATCAGAGACTGCAGCTCGGAAACTTTTCCGTCAAAGACTTCTTTCTGTGAAGTGGCCAGTTCTCGTCTCTCTTCAAGCTCCTGCTGTGCCGCTTCAAGTTCTTCCTGTAAAGTAATAAGTACTTGAACTTCTTCTTCAGCCAGTTCCAGCTGATGATTGCCTGCATCTGTCAGACGCATAATAATAAGAGCACGATTAAATAAATCAGACAGGCTTTCAGATTCAAGTATAGTCAATACAATGTTCTGAGTGGATTCATTTAACTGAAGAGACTGCAGACGCTGTCTTGCCTGTTCCATTCTCGCCTCAACGATTTCTTCCTGGGCTGAGACTTCAGATTCAGTCTGGCCGATTTCTTCCAGCTTTTCCTCGATTTCTACATCCAGTTCAGCTAGTTCGGTACTCAATACGCTCACTTCTTCCAGCACGGTATTGACTTCCTTCTGTAATGAATCAATTTCTTCTTGAGTTTGTTCCTGCTGCTCCCGAATAGCTTCTAGCGTCTGGGCTGATGCAGTGGTTGCTTGACCTAAGGACAGGAAGGCCAGTACTGCTACAACCATCCCCACTATATTCTTTGTCATCGCTTAAAGAACAATCCTTTCTCTTTTGAATTTGAGATATCTTAAAATAAGTTGTTCAATGCCACGCTATTATACCGAGAAATTGCATGAAGTACATTTCTATATTCTTACAATTTGTTACAGAAAGTCAAAATATTCATAAATATTAAGCTGTATACTTGTAGCTATTGTAATCAAACCCAGTTATGGTATCGCTTTCCTGTTTTTTGTAATATAATTGTAAAAAAGGTCTGATTTTAGACATAGCCTTCTCGCTTTTAGTATGATTAAGTTAAGAAATAGAGCTTGTTTAAAGATAAAAAGGAGATTGGAGCGTGCATTATGGCTAATGAACGGTTTGGATTAATAGATGTGGGATCAAATACAATACGACTGGTCATCTTCGAAATGGACGACTATCAAGGAGTGACCGAGCTGCAGAATATCAAGACACCTGCCCGGCTTGTCCAGTATCTGGACGACAGCAAGAAGATGTCTGATGAGGGTATCGACGTACTCCTGGCTGTCCTCAGAAGTTTTACTGCAATAGCTGAACGTTACGCTATAAAAGATTTGAAGGCAATAGCTACTGCTGCTGTTCGTCAGTCAGCGAATCGTGACACCATCATCCAGCGGGTACAAGAGGTTCTCAAGCTGGAACTGGAGCTGCTTGCGGAAGAAAAAGAAGCGTATTACGGAAACTATGCAGTCCGGCATACTATGCACCTTATGGATGGAATCAGTATCGATATCGGTGGGGGGAGTACTGAACTGACCCTTTTCAAAGACAAAGAAGTCAAGGAAGTACACAGTTTCCCTTTCGGAACGGTATCTTTAAGACGACAGTTTTTCTCGGACAAAAAGCACAATGACAAAAAGTCTATTGAGAAAGCCACCAAGTGGATCAGAGATCAGTTCAAGCAGCTTGAGTGGGTGCCCAATGCGCAGGTGCCTCTGATCGGAATCGGTGGGTCGGCACGTAACTATGCTGAAATCAACCAGCGTCAGACCGACTACCCAATTGCCGGTATTCATGAATATCAGATGACACCCGATGAGCTGGAAAACACCTTTGATCTGCTAGTAGATAGTTCTATGGACGACTTGAGCGATCTTGATGGCTTAAGCGGGGACCGCCGGGACATCATCATTCCAGCAGGGATTGTCTTCAAGGAACTAGTCGATGTGATGGCTGCGCCAAGCTTTGCCATCAGTAACCGAGGTCTGCGTGAAGGCATCATCCTTGAACGGCTCAACAAAGAGTACAGAGAGCCCTATGATCTTTACGGTGTGAAGCGTCAGACTGTTCAGCGCCTGTTCAAACAGTATGATATACGCCCGATCAGTGCCCATCAGCGCATCATGCTCGCTGACCAGCTCATTACTCTTTTAAAGGAAAAAGGTATCCTGAAAGTCAGCGAAGAGCAGCTCTATCTTCTTCATTATGGAGCAACTTTATATTACCTGGGCAGTTATATAGAAGATGATTCCAAATCGCAGCACACATTCTACATCATTTCCAATACGAATCTTCATGGATTCAGTCACAAAGACAGGGTCAGACTGGCTCTGCTGGCCAGCTATAAAAACAGATCACTGTTCAAACAATATTTAAAAACAGTAGACGACTGGTTCAGCGATGATGAAAAGGAAGCCCTGCTTCATCTGGGTTGCATCATCAAGTTTGCGGAGGCGCTGAATGATTCACACGTCAATTTTGTTCAGGATATGGCTCTCGAGGAAGACGGGGATGACTACCGTCTGGATGTGACATATATGGGTGATGCGATTGCAGAAGAATATCGGTTAAACAAGCATAAGAACCATTTCGAACGAGTTCTTGGCAAACCACTGACTATTTCACTTAAGAGTGTTACTGAAGGCTCTATCAAAGCGGAGGAATAAGTATGAGCAGTAGAGAAATCTTGATTGATGATCCGATTCATTTCCAGAACAGAGAGCTGTCCTGGCTCGATTTTAATGCCCGTGTCGTTGAAGAAGCGAACGATCCTGCCAATCCTATATTGGAGCAGCTAACTTTTTTATCCATTGGGGCATCAAACCTGGATGAATTCTATAAAGTAAGGGTCGCGGGACTTCAGGATCAGCAGAAAATGGGGGTTGAAGAACCGGACACGAAAAAGATGTGGTCGCCTAAAAAGCAGCTTCAGGAGATCACTAAGAAAAACCGGATCAATGTGCGCCGCCAGTATGATCTGTTTGACCTTAAAAGAAAGCAGCTGAATGAAGAGGGGCTTTATTTCAAATCAGTATGGGAACTGAACGAAAGTGACAAAAATAAGGCCCGAGCCATCTTCGAAAGGGAAATCAAGCCAGCAATCACTCCTTACGGTATCGATGCCTATCGTCCGTTTCCTCATCTGAGCGATGGAGTACTGCACTTGTTCGTCAAACTGAAGCGGTCCGGTAAGCCGTTCATAGCCATCGTGCCAGTTCCGGAACGTCTGTCCAGGGTGTATGCTGTTCACAACAACGAGCATACCTATCTCCTGCTGATCGAAGACCTGATTTATTCGTTTCTGTCTGATCTCTTCAAAGGCTACGATGTCACGTACTCCTTCACTTTCCGTATTACACGAAATGCAGATCTGGAGATTCAGGAAGACGGCGCAGATGACCTGCTTTCGGCCATTGAAGACTATCTGGAGAAACGTAAAAACGGAATGGCTGTGAGGCTCGAAATCGACCGGAGAGAGAGTGCAGTTTCAGTTAATGAGGACGTTGCCTTGCTTAAAAAGGCTCTATCTATCAAGCAGCGGGATATCTATACCCTGAATGGCCCGCTGGATCTGACTTTTTTAAGTGAAGTCATCCCTCTTTTGAAGGAGCAGCGAATAACAGAATCCTTCAGGCCATTTGAGCCAAACTATCCAGCTGAGCTGAAAAAGCAGTCAGTCTATGCGCTGGCAAGAAAAAAGGATCTGTTTTTCCATCATCCTTTTGATGCTTTTGATCCGATCATCTCCTTTGTCAGGGAAGCAGCCGAAGACGACCGGACAGTCTCCATCAAGCAGACTCTATACAGGGTCAGCGATGATTCCCCTTTAGTTGAAGCTTTGAAGAACGCAGCAAAAAAGGGTATCCAGGTGACTGTTCTTGTAGAACTGAAAGCACGGTTCGATGAAGCAAATAATGTCCACTGGGCCAAGGAGCTGGAAGAAGCCGGTGCTCATATATTATATGGTGTAAAAGGTTTGAAGACCCACAGCAAGGCCACTCTGGTCATAAAAAAAGAGACGGACGGGTTCAGGCGTTATGTCCATCTTGGGACCGGAAACTATAATGAACAGACTGCTAGACTCTATACGGACATGGGGCTTATTACATCGAATAATGAAATCACTCAGGATGTCTTCGATTTCTTCAATTATCTGAGCGGGTATTCGGAACAGCCCGACTATCACTATCTGCATGTCTCCCCTTTTGATATCAGGGATGCATTCATTGAAAATATTGAAAAGGAAATCAAGCTGCACACAAGGTACGGAAACGGCCATATCATCGCTAAAATGAATTCATTGACCGACAAGAAAATGCTGCTTAAACTGTATGAAGCCAGTCAGGCAGGGGTCAGAATCGAGCTGATTGTCAGAGGGATCTGCTGTCTGATTCCTGGCATCACTGGGGTAAGTGAAAACATTACGGTGAGAAGTATTGTGGGTCGTTTTCTTGAACATAGCCGAGTCTATTACTTCTATCATAATGGCGAGGAAAATCTCTACCTCTCTTCCGCCGATATGATGACAAGAAATATGATCAAGCGCATCGAGATAGCTTTTCCAGTACTGGAACCACCTTTGAAATCTCACATTCTCTCTATTCTCAAGCTTTATCTCTATGACAATACAAAAGCCTGGATATTGACTAGTGACGGGTTTTATAAAAAACCTTCACTAAGTAGCAAGCCTGTTCATGCTCAAAATGAACTCCTGTCCATCAGCAGTGAACAGGAAAAGATTAAAGAAGATCATACTTCTTTAAATAAATGGCTCACTTACTTATCCGCGCTCTTCAGCCGATAACACTTTACATCTGCTCGTCATGTACCATGGAGTTCAAGATTCTCCAGGATATATGACGGGCGGTTTTTTCATTTTTACAGGTCTGAAGAATATCTGATATAATGAATGCAAGGAAAGAAGGTGCACGAATGCCAACGATATTGGATATTGCCCGACACGCTGGGGTGTCATCCGCTACTGTTTCCCGCGTCATCAATTCCAGCGGATATGTTGGTGAAGAGACCCGACGTAAAGTAGAAGATGCCATTGAGCAGCTGAACTACAGCCCAAACAAAAATGCCCAGCATCTGAGAACAGGATCAACTAAAAACTTCGGGATCATCAGTACACAGTTCAATGATACTGCAGTGGCCCGTATCAATTCATTTATCTCTACTGCTTACGCGAACGGCTATACAACGACTCTCTTCGTTACAAATGGGGATATGAAAAGAGAAAGGGAAGCTTTTGACCTGCTGAAATCCAAGCAGCTGGACGGCATTTTCCTGATTTACCGTGCCAATGACTGGTCTGTTCTGGAAAAATATGCATCCTTTGGTCCAGTTGTCACCTTACACAATGTCGATTCTGAACAGATTCCTTCTGTCTTCATCGATCATTATAAGGGACATCGCCTCGCTCTAGACTATCTATGGGAAACCGGATGCCGTCAAATCCTCAATTTATACGGGACACCTAAAGGGCTCAACACCCAGCGGCGGATTGATGCCTATACAGACTTCTGCAGAGACCATCAGATTGATCCGCATAATCCTGACCTCTTCATTGATACAGTCACAGCTGAAAAAGTCGATGACTTTATCAGATGGTACGAATCGGCTGAAGTCAAACCTGATGCAGTGGTCACTCATTCCGATTCCATTGCAGCGCTTGTCGTTTCCCGACTTAGAAGGAAAGGAATTCGTGTACCTGAAGATGTATCCGTCACTGGATTCGATAACTTGGATGTCAGCGATGTGATGGATATGACTACTATCGATTATTCGATCGAGGAACAGGGAAAAAACGCCTGCCGTCTGCTTCTTCAGACATTGAATCAGCCCGTCGATGAGCTAAAGCCGTTGTCATTCAAGCTCATCAAACGAAAAACGACGCTATAATAATAAAAGCTTCGCGTGCCGTTCAGCCTCGACACGTCAACAGTTAAACCATATACTTGCTGAATATAAAATAAAAAATCTGGAGCATGAGCAGCCCTGACCCATAACAGCAGGGGCACATGATCCAGATTTATTTTGCTTCTTCAAGATATTTTTCTACCGACCAATCTTATCAGCTTATTTCCTTAAGACGCTGATCGATTTTCTTCTGTTCTCTTTTTCGGTTGACCGTAGCTTTAATCAGTCCTTTTTCCGGAGAAAAGACAAAGACAAGTAAAGTTGTGACTCCTGTCACCACAGCAATCATTCCCGCAATCGTCGTATCAAGCATAAAAGCCAGCCTCACTCCTGCTGTACTGTTGATCACTGCCATTACAGCTGTCAGACCAATCATGACATGCAGCTTGTTTGTCAGTAGAAAGGCCGCTAGCGGAGGTCCGGCCATGAACCCTACCACCAGAATGGATCCTACTGAATCGTAGGCGCCAACGGCCGTCAGAGACACAAGGGTCATCAGCCCATAGTGGATGAGTACCGGTGAGAATCCTATTGCTGCAGCAAAGCCTGCATCAAACGTCGTGATTTTCAGCTCTTTATAGAACAATCCAATAAAGAGACTGTTGATCAGCAGGATGACCAGCATCGTCCAGAGCGCTCTCGGTCCCAAATCTGCACCGAACAGCACCAGACGTCTGAAAGGCGCAAAGGCCAGTTCCCCCATCAAGACTGAATCTACATCCAAATGAACGTTTCCGGCATAGCGTGTAATCAGAATGATCGCTATACTGAAAAATAATGGAAAGACAATACCGATAGCTGCATCGTTGGACAAGAGCTTAGTCTGCTGGAGCGCTTCTATTGCCCAGACCGTCGCCACCCCGACAAGCGTAGCTCCAATCATCAAAAGAGGCGAGTTCAGATCCTGTGTAATGAAGAAGGCCAGAACGATTCCGAGCAGAACTGTATGTGTGATTGCATCGGATACCATTGTGGTTCCTCTCAGCACCAGAAAGACACCTGGAAGCGCACAGGCGACGGCAACAATAATTGCTATCAGGGTTATTTCATTGATCATGCTCATCGCGCTCACTCCTTTAGACTTCTGATCTGTTTCATAAATACTTTCTGCCTCTTTCTGCAGGCCATGTGTCTAGCCAGTATTCCCCTTCCGGGAGATATAAAGAGGCTGAGGAACACGAACATACTGACAACGACTACGATCGATGGCCCTGTTGGTATTCGAGCCCCCATAGAGCTGATAAATGTTCCCGTCACACCGGAAACAAATCCAATACCCGCTGCCAGCAGCATGACCAGACTCAACCGGTTCGTCCACTGACGGGCGGCTACTGATGGACCGATCAGCAATGCGCTGATCAGGATGACCCCTACTGACTCCAGTCCTAAAATAATGGTCACAACAATCATTGTCGACAACAGGGATTCAACGATCTTACTTGAGAAGCCTAATGTCCGTCCAAACATCGGATCAAATGTAAATACTTTAAATTCCTTCCAGAACAATGCTACCAGAACGAGCAGGACCAGTCCGGTCAGACCGATCAACTGGACATCGCTTCGAAGCATAGCGCTCGCCTGCCCGAAAATAAAGTTGCTTAGTCCAGCCTGTTGAGCATTCGGATTATTCTGTATTGAAGTCAGGATGACGAGACCCAGACCAAAGAAGCTGGACAGGATCAGTGACAAGGCACTGTCGAGTTTGACCACGGTTTTCTTGCTCATAGTCTGAATAATCACCGTGGCGATCAATCCTGAGATGATTGCCCCAAGCATCAGTAAAGACAGTTCTTTTCTTTGTATAAGAATAAAGCCGATCCCAATTCCAGGTAAGGCAGCGTGACTCAATGCATCCCCAAGCAGACTTTCTTTTCTTAATGTAGCATAGGTTCCGATCACTCCGCTTAACAGCCCTAAGAATCCGGTGCCTAAAGCAACGACTTGAAACGTGTAGTCATTCAGCAGCAATCTGATCTGTTCCAGCATATCAGCCTTCACCTTCTCCCAAGTTTCGATCCTGATGATAAGTTTCATCAATATTTCCTTGAGTAAACGCCTCTTGAACCGGCCCTTGAGCAATGACTTCGCGATTAATGAACACCACGTCGTCAAAATAGTCTTCAACCGTCTGCAAGTCGTGATGAACGACAATAACGGTCTTGCCCTGCTCAACCAGTTTTTTCAGAAGTTTCATGATGATGCGTTCAGTTTTCATGTCAACACCCGAGAGCGGTTCATCCATTATATATATATCCGCTTCCTGAGCCAGCGCACGTGCCAGGAACACACGCTGCCTCTGACCGCCAGACAGCTGACTGATCTGACGGGAGGCAAAAGTCGGCAGCCCGACTTTTAAAAGCATCTGTTTTGATAAATCTTTATCTCTCTTTCCTGGTCGTTTCAGCCAGCCTAAGTGGCCATATCTGCCCATCAGAACGACATCCAGAACGGTAGCCGGGAAGTCCCAGTCGACTGAAGTATTCTGAGGGACATAGGCTACTTTATTTTTTATTTTCTTGTAAGGAACATTCTGTTCATTCTGTATGGAAAAGGCTACTGTCCCAGTGATAGGTTGAAGAAAATTCAATACTGATTTGATCAGAGTCGACTTTCCTGCTCCATTTGGTCCAATGATCGCCGTGAGACGGCCTTCTTTAAATCCTGTAGTAACATTCCACAAGACCGGCTTCGCATCATAAGCGACCGTCAAATGTTCGATTGAAATTGCCTGTTTGTTTTCCATACCTGTTCCTTCTTTCTATTAAAAAACCTGTCGTACTCAGCTGAACTTAATCAGCCAGACCATCAACGATCGTATCGATGTTGGCACGGTACATTTTCAGATAGGTTTCAGCATCGTCTTCTTCACTGCCTAATGCATCGGAATACAGTTCTCCGGCATTGACTACTTCGTGACCTCTGCTTCCGGCTGCTTCGATCAGCGCTTCGATATTTCTTGGTGAAACAGAACTTTCAACGAATACCGCATTGATCTCGTTATCTACCAGGAAGTCCGCGAGCTGACTGATGTCTCCAGTTCCCGCTTCTGTCTGTGTATTCAATCCCTGCAGACCGACCACTTCAAAATTAAATTCTTCCCCAAAATACTGAAACGCATCATGTGCCGTCACCAGATAACGGGACTGTTCCGGTACTTCTTCGATTCTTTCTTCAATATACGTTCTTAATTCTCCCAGTTCAACTAAATACGCCTCCGCATTCTCCTGGTAATAGTCTTCATTGTCCGGATCTTTTTCACTCAGCTGGTCTGCCACATAAGTTGTGATTGTTTCCCAATGAGAAACGCTGAACCAGATGTGCGGATCATACTCCAGATCCTCTTCATCTTCTTCCGGATCGAGAAGCTCTCCTTCATTCAAGGCATCTGCCATGACGATGGTAAAGACTCCTCTTTCATCCAACTGTTCAAAGACTTCCACAAAACGTGCTTCAAGCATTAATCCATTATACGCGACAATGTCTGCTTCTTGCATGGCATTTACATCAGATGTGGACGGCTGGTACTCATGCGGATCGACTCCGGGACCCATCAGACCTTCTACTGACACTTTTTCTCCACCGATTGTCTCCATTAGATCGGCGATCATTGATGTAGTTGCCACAACGTTCAATGGATTATCTTCTGAAACCTCATCTGTCTGTTCATTTCCGCATGCCGCCAGTGACACGACACCTGCCATTAATGCTAATCCTTTTACCCATTTCATTATATCTATCTCCTTCTATACAAATAGTGTTATTTTACTTTAACTATTTTTTAGTCTACCCTAAAAAATAATTTCAGTCAACTGTGAAACAAAAGTTAAATACACCTTTGATTAGAAACTGATAAATGTGGTACACTTTTATAGAAATGAAAAAGATAGAGGGGTATAACGATGACACCCAATAAAGAGGATTTTATTAAAGCAATTTTTGAACTTGGTGGAAAAGAAAAGGTCGTGACCAATAAAGACCTGGTCCGGATGCTTTCGATTTCTGCAGCATCTGTGACAGATATGAATACACGTCTGCTCAAGGAAGAGCTCATCACACACCTGCCTTACCAGGGCGTCATGCTTACTGAAAAAGGCCTGCTTATTGCTAATCAGCTTATTAGGAAACACCGGATCTGGGAAGTTTTTCTTGCAGAAAAATTGGGGTACGACTGGAATGAAGTCCATGCGGATGCCGACCTTCTGGAACATGTGTCTTCTGATCTTCTGATCGAACGCCTTAATATATTTCTGGAGGAACCGACATTTGATCCTCACGGCGGAGTGATCCCGAATCAGGACGGGACAGTCCCCGAAATCCATTCAACGCCTCTTATTGAGTGCAAAGTCGGTGACCGGTTCAAAATACAGGAAGTCGATGATCAGGAGGACTTTCTGGAATACCTGCTGTATAAAAAGGTTCACTTAGGCAAAGAATACACCTTAGCTGAAATCGAACCGTATGACGGCCCGCTGACCCTTGAAACATCAGCTGGTGAAAAAACGGTTATCGGACATAAGGCGGCTTTTAAAATATTTGTAGACATACTAAAGTGACCCACTGATAAAAGCGTTCTTATGAGCGTTTTTTTTAGTTCCCTGATAAAATATAAGCAGTACACTCTGGAAAGAAGGAAGTTGTGTGGAAAAACTGCATCGTAAACTGGAATGGATCGATCTGTTGAGCCTCATCGGATTGTGCCTTTCTGTCATACTTATTTATTTTGCATGGCAGGATGGCGTGTTCAACTCAAGGGAAGATTTTGTAGCCTACGTTCATGGTTTTGGACGATTGTCAGTAGCTATATTTATCATTCTTCAGATTCTGCAGATTTTCCTGCCGCTTCTTCCCTCAGCTATTACCGTAGCGGCAGGAGTCATTTTATACGGACCATTCATAGGTGTTCTTTATAATTATATCGGCATAAGTATTGGTTCAATTCTGGCGTTTCTCATTGTAAGACGGTACGGTCACTCGGCTCTGGAAAAACTGGTTAATCAACGGAGAATTCAAAAATACGAAGATAAACTCACAAATGGTAAGACATTCGAGCGCTTTTTTACTACTGTGATCTTTCTTCCGTTTGCTCCTGACAATGTAGTCTGTTACCTTGCCGGTCTATCCAATATGTCCATTCTGAAAGTCTCAGTCATTATTCTTTTAGGAAAACCATTATCGATTGCCTTATACAGTCTTGGATGGACGACCCTTCTGGAACTAATTGGCATCATATAGTTTGAAAGAATGGTAGAGCGTGCTGGAAAGCCTTTTTATCATTCTTTTAGATTAACCACTGTCCACATGGTATACTTTATAATAAGTAGAAAGAAAGGATTGTTACTATGAACAGCAGTCAACCGTTAGAAAAACGCATTCCCTATCTCGAAGATAACCGCTACAGTCAGGATGATCTGGGCCTGACCTATACAGCCGCTTCCTCTACGTTCAAGGTCTGGTCCCCTCTTGCTGAACAGGCCTGGGTCAATCTGTACGACTCAGCTGACGCAAACACATCGTCTCGTCAGATCGAGATGTCTTTGGAAGACACAGTCTGGGAACTTACGGTCAATGAGGACCTGAAGGGATTATTTTATACGTATTCATTTATTCACGATGGCGTTGAAACCGAGGCAGCAGATATCTACAGCAGAGCAGTCGGCTTGAACGGAAACAAGTCGGCAGTCATTGATTTAGCAGAAACGGATCCAGAGGGATGGTCAGAAGATCATTTCGAGCGAGTGTCACGAATCACTGATGCCATGATATGGGAAGTTCATGTCGAAGACTTTTCAAGCGATGAATCGGCAACATTTAAAAAAGAACATAGAGGGAAATATCAGGCCTTTACCGATGATCAGGTCCATGTATTTGCTCATCCTAATCAGCCGGCAGGCCTGGCCTATCTGAGCGAGCTGGGAATCAATTATGTGCACCTCCTCCCTGCTTTCGATTATGAAAACGACGAAACTTCTCCTGCATACAACTGGGGATATGACCCGAAGAACTATATGGTCCCTGAAGGCAAATACTCATCTGATCCAGCCGATCCACTCAGTCGAATCAGAGAATTCAAGGAAATGGTCGCCAGTCTTCATAAGAAACGGATCGGTGTGGTCCTGGATGTGGTGTACAACCATACCTTTACATTTGACGATTCCTGGTTCCAGCTGACTGTACCTGACTACTATTATCGTCAGGAATCGGACGGGTCCTTATCTAACGGATCAGGATGCGGGAACGAAACGGCGAGTGAACGGAAAATGATGCGTAAGTACATCATTGATTCCATTGTATACTGGGTGGAAGAATATCATATCGATGGGATCCGCTTTGATCTTATGGGCCTTCATGATGTCGAAACCATAAATAAGCTGAGACGGACTTTGAATGAAAGAGGCCATAGTGACGTAATTCTATACGGAGAACCTTGGAATGCTGGAAGTGTGGCTATTTATGAGCCCAATAAACCGGCAGATAAATTCCATATAGGAGATTTTGAAGACGGTATAGCCATATTTAATGATGAGTTCCGCGATGCGATCAAAGGTCTTGTATTTGAAGCCGATAAAGGCGGGTTTCTGCAGGGAGCCAACGGACACGAAGACAGCGCCTATGCGACGAATGATCTGATTGCCAGTATTCTGGCTAATACTCAGTCCGATGTGGGACGTTTCCGTCTGCCGGATGAAAAGCAGTGGGCACGTAATCCAAGCCAGGTCGTGACCTATGCATCTGCTCACGATAATCTGACTCTCTATGACAAACTGGTGGCATCTACTCTTAAGAAACCTGCTTACGAGCGAAATC
Organism: Alkalibacterium sp. s-m-28; assembly: GCF_054658175.1. Classification (NCBI taxonomy): domain Bacteria; kingdom Bacillati; phylum Bacillota; class Bacilli; order Lactobacillales; family Carnobacteriaceae; genus Alkalibacterium; species Alkalibacterium sp. s-m-28. The sequence goes on along the minus strand of NZ_BAAGIQ010000008.1, from coordinate 14,688 downwards.
TGGATCTTATTCAGATGAACAAACTGAACGCTGCGCTACTGTATACCTCGCTTGGAGGTGTCTTCATGCAGGCGGGTGAAGAATGGGGTCGGACGAAATACGGCGATGACAACAGTTTCCGTTCATCCATTGACATCAATCTTCTTGACTGGACGCGCACCTATGAGCATATTGACCTTGTCAACTATTATAAAGGAATGATTGCTATCAGAAAGGCGTATGCTCCACTCCGGGACGACACGAATCAGACTGGCGACGCCGTTTTCTTCTCACAGCTGAGAGAAAACCTTCTAGCCTATACGATCCCGAACACTACCGGTGAAGGTGATTGGTCGATGATGGCTGTTGTGGTCAATTCAAGTCAGCAACCCGATCGGGTCGCTCTGAAAAGCAGTTATCCGCTACCTAAAGAATGGACGATCATTGCTAATCGTCATACTGCCGGACTAAGTCCTCTGGGAACAATCACTGGAAATAAACTGATCATCAACCCAAGAGAAGTCCTGATTTTGGTTAGCTGATCACCTTATACCATTGATAAAAAAAAGCCGATCTCTATGATAAGATGAGCTCTCTCAACTTATAAGACATCGGCTTTTTCAGTTTTTTCTACTCATCCGTAGATAGGGCCCAGTACTTCTGAACCGCTCCACTTTCACCACTTACGGGGTCTGTCTCCGGAACGGGTATATCGTAACACCTCTGTTTTACACGCTCGTAATCGACAGCATCTCCGCGCTGAAGGTCCGGACTTTCACCATTCGGATAAGCGCCGACCACTTTAAAATCATTAGTAGATGTCAGCAGTTTGTGTGCAACACCAGCTGGGAGGAGCATGACATCTCCGGCCTCTACAGTGAATTCATTCGAATGTGGCCCGCCAAGCTGAACAGTCGCTCTTCCGGACGCGCATCCAAGAACCTCATGTGTGTTTGAATGAAAATGATGAAAATCATAGATTCCATTCTCCCATCCGTTCGTATAGCCATTGTTAGAAAAAAAAGATTTGACTGCCTCAGCAGGATTGGAATAATCCTGAATGACTTCCTCCACAGCTTTCGGATAAATGATCACCGGTAAAGGGTGATTAGGAAAAGGAGACTGTTCTTTAAACCGATGAGTCTCGACCATGCATAAAACCTCCTTAAATGAGTTATATCTTCTACACTTCAGTGTGGCAAACGTGTCTTCAAACTGCAACTCATACGTTTTGAGTCTTTAAGTGATATGTATAAAATTGACTATTATTGGCACTTTCAGTATTCTTAGATAAAGAAAAGGTAATTTTAGAAAGGGGATCATCATGGGACTATTTGATTTTTTTAAAGGTAAAAACAAACCGGCTTCCAGCAGTGAACCGGTCAGTAATGAAGAAACGGATCAGATAACTGTCAAATATGAAGCCAAAGTAACCGCGCATGAACTAAAAGCGGACGAGGCAACTATAAACGCTGTGGTTGCTAAAATGGTAGAAGAAGATCCGTTCAAGAACTACTATAGCGGCAAGACCCTTGAAGACATGACTGCTTTGAGTAAACGCGTCTACAAGTACGAAAGCATCACTACCGTAAATGTTGATTTTGACGTCAAAGAAAAAGACCGTATTCTGGTCGTGGTGGAAGGCACCCCAATCGGTTTCGTTCCTGAAGAAAAGGCAAAAGCCATTCAGGACTATCAGACCAAGCACCTGCTGACTGCTTTTGTCTACGTGACGGGTGGCCCTTATCTCGAGTACGATCGGGAAGCGGAACAAGCTGTTGAAGGCGAATCACCTTTGGGCTTGGATATCTTTGCTCAATTTACATGATGTGTCGTGCGAGCCTGCTTATTCTCTGATCAGTTTCTGTGCGCTTAATAAAACACCTCCCGATTCTCACAGCACCTATAAAATGGTCTGATTAGGATCGGGAAGTGTTTATTTTTTAACTATTATCTGTTTAATCTGTTACTGTAAAGCTTTTCGTCTGAAGACAAGGCCGCCTGTTATGGTGAAAAGAAAGGTAATCAGAAGTGTGACGACCACGCCACGAGTGAATGCCGGATCAGTTGACTGAAGTGTCAGGACTTCAATATTTCTAGTAGCAAGCTGAAGCGGGCTCCATCTTTCAATCACCGGAAAGATGCTCCCAATAAATAACACGGCAACTCCTCCGCCAACAGTCAGTAGGGGCGCATAGCTGTTCCTGAACAGGACCCCTGAAAGCATCAGGAGACTGATAATCAGAAGACCGAACAAATAGAGACTCCCCACCGAAGTGAACAGGCCATCACTTGTCCCTTCCGGAAAGTAATAGACAGTATAAGCCCATGTAATCAGAAAGCTGACAAGATAAAACATTGTCCAGCTGAGCAGCAGAACAGTCAGCTTGGCGCCGTAAATCGTCAAGCGCGGTAACCCTTTAGTGACCATATGAATAAACGTTCCTTTTTCATATTCTTTTGCCATTACTGGGCTGAACACCAAGACGAAAGCGACTAGTGCGATCTGATTGATATTGGAGAAGAATTGCAGCCATGAATCGATGTGAGTCGGTTCAGCAAGAATGATCGTTATATTTTCATCCATCAGATTTTCCATCAGTTCCGGTAGAAATCGGGCGCTCAGAGGACTGAGCACACCAACGATGGCGAAAACTATCCCCAGGATGAAGAATTTGTAATTGCGGCTGTTTTCTCTGATTTCCTTTTGAATAAATGCGCCATAACCTCTCATCGGATCGCCTCCATAAATACTTCTTCCATCGTCGGCTGCTTGCGTTCAACTCTTACTGGTATGACAGATAGAGTATGAAGACAATTGAGAATGATACTCATGGCGTCTGCTGCTGATTCTGACGTTCCTTCGACTTTGACTCCCGTCTGTTTGACCGGCAGCAGTTCCGGATGAGTTTCGAGTGCCTCTGCTACTCTTCCGGCTTCTTCTTCCGTTTCCAGAACTACCGTCCATTGATTGATTTTTACTTCTGCCTTCAATTGGTCCACTGAGCCTTGCTTGACGATTTTCCCGTTGTTTAATATCGCTACTTTGTCACAGACTGCTTCAACATCCGTAAGAATATGAGTGGAGAAGATAACCGTCGTCTTTTCCTTTACTTTCTTCAAGACTGCGAGCAGCTGCTGTCTGCCGATCGGATCCAGCGCAGACGTCGGTTCATCACAGATCAGCAGGATTGGGTCATTGATAAGTGCCTGTGCTATGCCGAGCCTTTGTTTCATCCCTCTGGAATAGTTTCTAATCCGCTTTTTGTTGTTTTCCAGTCCGACCATTTCAAGGAGTTCACTTATCTTCTTCTTGCTCTCTTTCCTGTCGATACCACTGACATCGGCGCACAATGCCATATATTCCCCGGCAGTCAGGAACGGATAAAACTCGGGTACATCCGGCAGATAACCTACATATTTGTTAGTTTTTGTATCCCCATATGTCACCGGTTCACCATTGATTCTGACCGTTCCTTCGTCTGGTTTAAGCAGACCCAGAGCAATCGTCATCGTTGTCGTTTTCCCTGCACCATTTTTCCCGATAAAGCCGTAAACTGACCCGCTGTCTACTGAAAAAGTGACACCATCAAGCACGTTCTGTGTCCCATATGACTTTTTGAGCTGTTCAATTTCAAGTACGGCCATCAGTCTTCTTTCCTTCCAAAAATCAGATAAATAATCGGGCCGATAATATTAACGAAAACGATCACCAGTGCCCAGATGATCTTGTTTGATTGAGACAGCCGGTCATTTTTGACCAGATGAACAATTGCGGTAACCAGTAAAATAAGCTGCAATATGATTAAAGGCAGCAGAATGGCAAAATAGTCAGTCATTAGTTGCATGAGCTTTCCTCCTTCAAATGCTTTAGTCAGCTTAAGTTTACCCTTTTTTTCACAAAAAATACAGGGACTTCAGATGTATATTGACTTTATTTTTCTTATTCATCACACATAATTTATTAAACCACTTAGAGATTATAAAGAAAAAAAACCGGCTCAGTTCGGCCGGATTTCATAAGTCATTTTCTATAAGATCATATCGACGATAGCCTGGGTTAATTCAATACTTGGAAACTAATAAGTGCTCAGAAATCGAGATACCTTCTCCACCTTGTATTCAAATAGGGAGAAAAGTCCGTTCTGTCTTCAATTATTTGAGCTTTTCCTATGGTGGTCAGAGGCTCGTCAATATGGCTTTCACTCTTAATTCCCCCGTTTACCTGATACGAACCTTAAACAGTCCGCCTGACAAGGGTTCACCCTCTTCTTTTGCGGTCGTCAGATAAAGGTGATCCTGTTCATTTCCGCCTAGACAACACGATGTGACGTTGGACACTGGCATCTGCACTTCCATCAGTTTCTCTCCTGTAGTAGCGTGCCATTTGCATGCCTTTCCTCCACCGTATTCTGCAACCCATAAATGTCCGTCCAGATCTACACACATCCCGTCCGGTGTGCCCCCGTCTGTAACTTCAAACAGGACTTTCTCGCCAGAAAGCTCGCCAGTTTCCAGGTCATACGCAAAAGCTCGGACGATTTTCTCTCCCGATTCAACATGATAGAAGGTTGTCCCATCTTCGGACCAGCCCAGTCCATTGGCAATCGTCAGGCCATCGAGTACTTCTTTGTACTCCTCACCTTCTACAATATATAGACCAGCAGCTCCTTCGATCACTTCTTCATCACCCATTGTCCCAATGAAAAAGCGCCCGTTTGGATCCAGTTTCCCGTCATTGTAACGCAGTCGATCATCCTTATTGGGCTGACAGATAAATGTCCGTTCTCCTGATTCCGGATCAATACGGTAAATGCCGCTTTTTTCAGCAGACAAAAGCATGCCATCCTTATCAAGAACCGCTGCTCCGACCGGTCCATCCGTTAAGTAAGTATTCAGTTCGGTTGTCTCCGGGTCGAAACGATAGATGATTCCATCTGATATGGAAATAAAATACAGCTGCTGGTTCGATTCATCCCATACGGGTCCTTCAAGCAGTGCACTTCCGGCATAGAAAATTAGTTCCGGTTCATATTTTAATTGTTCAGTCATTCGTGACATCCTTCCGGCTGATAGATTCTTGTAATATTGTCAATTCTAATCAATTTGTTTCTTCAATATTCTATTTCATTGTACTCCTTTACAGGTATACTAAGGTTAAATCATGATAATATGAAATGGTGTGCTTTTATGACTAAAAATAAATCTGTTATTACATACAAGACAAACAGTCCAATATCTGTTTCTGTTCTGACGGATCTGTATGCCAGTGTCGAGTGGACGGGCTATACTGATCATCCGGACAAAATGGCCCGACTGCTTGACGGCAGTGCCTATCACGAGTCTGCCTGGCACGGCGATCGACTTGTGGGACTCATCCGAGTGGTGAGCGACCATGCATCGATTGTCTATATTCAGGATATCCTCGTCAGACCGGACTATCAGAGATCAGGAATCGGTCGTAAACTGATGCAGTCGACACTTGAAGAATTCGACTATATCAGACAGACGGTTCTGATGACCGACGACAGTGAAGAAACAAAGGCTTTTTACCGATCCTTAGGTTTTGTCTCTTCAAATGAACTCGGGGGCCTAGCTTTTGTAAAAATAAACGCGGACGCCTAGGTAAGCTGGACTTTCGGGTCAGATTCCTGTTTCAGGGAATACGGGCCCGTATCTTTTCTGGCGAGTCTTAAATCAATTACTCAGCTGCTTTACCATGGAAAATCCTTGCCTTCAATTTCTTCTACCCAGAATTGTCTCAGAGCTTGCTTCATCTCTTCAGGCATGGGCACATCAGCTGCTGACAGATTTCCTCTAACCTGCTCACTCGTCCGCATGCCCGGGATCACCGTCGCTGTTTCACGGTAGGAAAGAATATACTGCAGAGCTGTCTCGATCATCGAGGCGTCCGGTCCAATAATTCCCCTGACTTTATCAACTAGCGCTCCTCTAAATTCGATATCCGATTTGCTCCAGCGACTCCTCACTCCTGTAAATGTACTGTCCGCATCATACTTCCCGGTCAGCCATCCCGAATCGAGCGGCACTTTGACTATCAGTCCTACCCCTTTATCATAGGCAGCGGTCATCTGTTCCAGAGGCTCCTGGTAAAGAATGTTGAACATCACTTCGATAACGGTACTGTCAGATGTCGTGATGACTTCCTTCAGTTCTTCTCCTGTATCGACAGATGCACCATACGCTCTGATTTTCCCTTCTTTCTTAAGCTGCTTCAGCACATCAAACTGAGCTGATGACCCGTTCAGATGGTTGAAGGGAGGATTGTGCAGCAGCAGACTGTCCAGATAATCAGTGTTCAGACGCTTCAATGTGTCTTCTACTGATCTGATTAAGTCTCCCGGTTCAAAACTCGTCACCTTATCAGCCTGATGCCCGCACTTGCTGCTGATGACCACTTCATCCCTTTTCCCTGAAAGAGCCTGACCTAAAATGCTTTCGCTTTTGCCGCCCCCATATGTTGGTGCCGTATCAAAAAAATTGCACCCCTGGTCCAATGCTTCATGAACCAGACGAACCGCCTCTCTGTAACTCATTTCGGACCAGTCTTTTCCATTTCCTAGCTGCCAGGCACCAAAGCCTATTTCAGATACTTCCATTCCTGTACTGCCCAATTGCCGTTTTTTCAATCGCTGTTCCTCCTTTTAGTATTTATCATTCCCATGATACCGCTCTCTCATCTATAGTGCCAGTTTAGACCTTCAATCAGGACTAAAAAGTTTTAAGCACTGAAAACTGAAGAAACTATATAATGAGAAAATTCTAATAATTTTCTAAAATTATTTACGCTATACAGGTTATACGATTAAATTTCTTCTATCAGATTCTTCTTGTTCTGTCAATTTTTGCGTCATACAACTATTTATGCTACGGTAATATGCGGAGTGAAAATTCTATGAAATTTTCATGAAACACTAAAACTACCAACGGAGGATACAAAAATATGATGAAAGCAACACCCTTAAAATTAGTTTCTCTTGCTTCTGCTGGATTACTGCTGGCTGCTTGTGGAGACGATGCAGCACAGAACGGAGAAGACGCAAGCATAGGCGAGCAGCTTGACTACACCATTACCGGTATAGAGCCTGGTGCTGGGATTACAGAAACAACTGAGCAGGCTCTGAATGCCTACGATAACCTGGACGACTGGGAGCTGGAAACAAGTTCAACTGCAGGAATGATGGGTCAGATTGACTCAGCTATCGCAAACGAAGAACCGCTAGTCGTTACTGGCTGGACTCCACATTACAAATTTGAAATGTACGATCTGAAATTCCTCGAAGACCCTGAAGGTATTTATGGCGACAGTGAATTTGTTCACACCATGTCCCGAATTGGTTTTGAAGAAGATATGCCTGAAGCGTACGCTATCCTGGAAAACTTCTCTTGGGAAGTCGATGATATGCAGCAGATCATGCTTAATGCCCAGGATATGGAGTTTGACGAAGCAGCATCAGACTGGATCGAAGAGAATCGTGACCTTACTGATAGCTGGGTCGAAGGTATAGAAGAAGTGGACGGGCAGTCGATTGAACTTGGGTCATTCCCATGGGATTCGGAACGTGCATCTTCACAAGTCATTTCACAGATCCTTGAAGAACACGGATTTGATGTTACTGTATCAAATGTCGATCCATCCATTCTCTTCCAGGCACTTGCTCAAGGTGAAGTAGATGCAACTGTTGCGCCATGGCTGCCGACAACACAGGGCACGTATCTTGAAGCATACGGTGACGACATCGTCGATATGGGGGTCAACATGGAAGGCACGATAATCGGGCTAGTTGTTCCTGAATATATGGATATTGATTCGATTGAAGATCTGACCGGAGACACTGAGTAAGATTATCAGTGTCCTGAAACAGCAAACCTATAGGAAAAGAGCTTGTAGTCTTTACTCTAAGCTCTTTTCCTATAGCACCGTTCAGTAATTGAATTAATCTGGACGGTTCAGCTGCTTTCTGAACCAACTAAATTCGGCAATTTGACAATTAAAACTAAACACAGCTGAGTGAACAGGTTCAGGATACAGAAAGAAGACTGAATGTTCTCAAGCGTGAGCTGTCACTGTCTGATGATTCATTCACGGAGAAACTGACTCAGGAGCGCCAGAAACGGCTGGAACTGAAGGATCAGATCAAGGAAATAAACGAAGCATATAAAGCCGGCCAAACCGTTCTGGACAGGCTCGATGCCACGCTCGACAAGCTTGATTCAGCCGATTCCATGGCCACCTGGGATCTGTTTTCAGACGGATTGTTCACTGACCTGATTAAATACAACAAAATCGATCAGGCAGAAAAAGAACTGACCCACCTTGAGACGGCCATTGACCGATACAAGAAGGAACTGAAGGATGTTCAGATGGAAACAGATCTGACTTACGAGGAACTCGGTGAAATGCACCGCTTCTTTGATATTTTCTTCGATAATATCTTTTCTGACTGGAGTACGAAAGAAACCATCGGTCGAAACATCGATATGCTCAACGAGCTCTACTACGAAGTCAAAGATATCCAGAAGACCCTTCAGAACAACCACCGTTCAGTCACAGCTGAAATCGAAGAGTCTGAATACTACTATTAAGAAAAGCTTTGTTAAACATTCTGCGAATCGCGAAAGCCAGCACCTTTTCTACATTAAATCCCGTCTGCTTCACAGAAAAACTTCTGGGAGACAGACGGGATCGTTTTGTATGATGCTTACTGGTGAATACTTTTGTCCTCAGTAATTCGTTAATGAAAAATTAGGCATCAAGAGAAAGAATGATCTTTCCTAAGTTTTCATTGTCTTCCATCTGACGGTGCGCCTCTGGCAGGTCACTGAAAGGTACAACCGAATGAATGACCGGTGCGAGCCTTCCCTCTTCAAATAGAGGCAGACAGGCTTCAGAAAATTCTCTGGTCAGTTCAGCTTTGTACTCATCGCTTCTAGGGGTGAGCAGTGTACCTTTTAAAGCGATCCTCTTTTTCATCAGCTTCCCTAGAGAGACAGATTCAACTGTTGAGCCGCCTAATGTCCCGATCAGGATCCACCGTGCATCAACCGCACAACTGGCTAAATTCTTTTCCCAGTATGATGCCCCAACAAAGTCCAGGATGACATCCACGCCATGCTCACTTGTCTGCTGCAGAACGACTTCATCGAAAGCTTCTTTCTTGTAATTGATTCCAATGTTCGCACCAAGTTCTCTGGCCAGTTCAAGTTTTTCAGGCTGACCGGCTGTTGCTACAACTGCTGCTTCACTGAGGTAACGAGCGAGCTGAATCGCTGCAGTGCCTACTCCGCTTCCAGCTGCGTGAATAAGTACTTTTTCATGCTGTTTCAGTTCTCCGAGCCAGTAAAGAGTCTGATAGGCCGTCAGGAACACCTCGGGTATTGCGGCGGCTTCGTCAAAGGTCAGAGATTCAGGGATCACCATAGCCCGATCGGCCGGCATGGTCACGTACTCGGCGTATCCCCCATGATTAACCAGCCCCATCACCCGTGTGCCTTCTGTTAAGTGGGTTTGCTCCGAGTAGTTTTCGACTACTATTCCGCTGACTTCCACACCCAGAATGGGATAAGGCTTTTCAAGAGCTGTATTCTGCCTCGTCAGCGTATCCGTACGGTTGATACCGGCTGCCTTTACCTCTATAAGAATTTCCCCTTCGGCCGGTACAGGCTTTTCTCTTTCCGCTTGAGTCAGCTGATCTCTTCCTCCAGGTTTGTTGATTGTCCATGCTTTCATCTATCTTTTTCCCCTTTCTCCGCATCTGTTAACTATTTGTCTTTGTCAATGAATGCCTGGATTTGATGAATTGATTTCAAATGCTCCATCACCTTCATTCAGTATAAGGCCTTTTCTCAGTTACCTGTGAATAATTACTGCCCCACTAGATTCTATATTTATTAGCTTATTGACAGTCTCTCCTTTAGCTTATCATGTTTACACTGTTTTCGTGAACCCGTACCGCTCTCAGTGAATACCTATATTATAATTGCCGTCCCAGTTTTTTTGTTTGACTGTGATGCGAGTACATGTCTAACACATGCCAGCTTTAAAGCCTTACTATTGACAAAATGTAAGAAGGTGGTATACTTACTTTATATTATCTCGAATTCGTAATAAAAAAAGGAGCACTATTCATGAAAAAAACAGCTGGTATACATCATATTACAGCCATCGTCGGGCATCCAAAGGAAAATGCTGACTTCTATTCTTCCATACTAGGGCTGCGACTGGTCAAAAAAACAGTGAATTTCGACGATCCACAGACTTATCATCTATACTTCGGAAACGGGACAGCTGAACCCGGTACGATCATCACCTTCTTCCCTTGGACGAGTGGCGCTCAGGGACAGATCGGCGGCGGACAAGTCGGTGTCACTTCCTATGCCGTTCCTCCAGAAAGTCTTTCTTTCTGGGAAAATCGTCTGACAGAAAAAGGGATTGTAGTGCACAAAACCATCCGCTTCAATGAAACTGTCCTTCAGTTTGAAGATGTCCATGGTCTGCAGCTTGAACTGGTCGAACGCGAAGCCGGTTCCCAAAACACCTGGTCCAGCGATGGCCTTTCTCCAGAAGTGGCAATTAAAGGATTTGCTGGCGCTGTACTATTCTCCACCAACCCCGAAGCGACTATTGAAACGCTGACCGGAACAATGGGGCTCAATCAATTATCTGAAGAAGATAACTTAGTACGTCTGACAACTGAAGGGCCATCAGGTCATACCATCGATGTCCCACTAGAAGCTTATTCATTAGGAGACATGGGCATCGGAACTGTTCACCATATTGCCTGGCGTGCATCCGACGAAACCGATCATCTAGAGTGGCAGAAACATGTGAGAGAAAAAGGTTATCAGGTCACAGAAGTCAAGGATAGAAACTACTTCAAAGCTCTTTATTTCAGAGAATATGGTAAATTGCTGTTTGAGATCGCATCAGATACTCCCGGCTTTACTGCAGATGAACCACTGGACAGTCTCGGTGAGTCATTGAAGCTGCCTGAACAATATGAAAAGCATAGAGATGAGCTTAATCGTGTGCTTCCTCTGTTAAACTAATTTTAAGCTTAATCAATTTAAAGGAGAGAGAGTAATGGAACACATTTTCAATAAAGGAACCGACACAACTGACCTGACTTTACTGCTGCTGCACGGCACTGGAGGATCAGAACGCGATCTGCTTCCACTTGCAGACGTGATTGATCCTGATGCAAATGTGTTGAGTGTACTTGGAAACATCAATGAAAACGGCATGGCCCGTTACTTTAAACGACTTGGTCCTGGCGTATTCGATGAGGACGACCTTAAGTTTCAGACGAAAGAACTGAACAGCTTTCTAGACAAAGCTGCTGAAGAATACGGTTTTGACCGTAGGAAAGTAGTCGCTGTAGGTTATTCCAATGGCGCAAATATTGCCGGAAGCCTGCTTTTCCATTACAGTGATGCACTTGCCGGGGCAATCCTTCATCATCCGATGGTTCCTTTAAGAGGACTTGATCTTCCGGACCTGACTGGCCTGCCTGTCTTCATCGGGGCCGGTACAAATGATCCGATCTGCCCGCCGGAAGAATCAACCGAACTAGAAAATCTGTTATCTGAAGCAGGAGCTGAAGTGACCCTTCACTGGGAAAACTACGGTCACCAGCTGACCTCAACAGAAGTTCAAGCAGCATCAGAATGGTTTGCTGCACAAAAAAATCGCCTGAAATAACAGGCGATTTTTTCTTTGTCTATTGACATGACCTGGATCAGTTCGCCATCTGCGATAAATTCCGCTCCATTCGATGAGAAAGTGACTTCTGGTCACTTTCACCCTATTAGTCATGCTATGTACTTAGCTATTATATCAGTTCTACTTGCAGTTTGCTTCTCAAGCTCAGTCAATACTACAATTAAATAAGCCTTTAATTACAGTTAAAGAGTAAATATGAGACTTAATCTATCCCTCTGCGTTTTCTAGTCGTAGCTTATTTTTTTATATGACTCTTTGATGTCGCTAGACGGCCTTTAGCTGTAGTATATTTCCAATCGTGCCAGTGAAATGCCATTAGACGGCTTCTAGTTATAGTTTATTTTCTTATGCACTTTTTTAATGTCACTAGATGGCTTCTAGCTGTAGTATATTTCACTACTTGGCTGTTAGCTGCCATTAGACAGTCGCTAGTTATAGTTTATATCCTTATGACCCTATAAAATGTCGCTAGATCCCTCTAGGATGTATCGATTTGGCCCTTAATGGGGCATTTCGGATTCTTCTTCTGAGGCGGCTTTGTTATTTACTTCTTCAATTAGTTCTCGCGCTACACTGTCAAACAATCCTCGGTCATCTTCCAATTGTTCCGGGAATGTACTTATATCATCCATATACTCGATTTCATCCGTTTTAATAAACCTAGGTAATTGACAGTTGAATACTCACACTCCTAAGTTATGCACCACTTCAATTCCTTCTATACGATTATACACTTGCAAAAAGTAAGTGTTTTCCGGATAATAGACAATGAGTTTACTGACAAAGGAGTACGTTTAAATGAAAAAAGTAATTATTCTGCATGAAAATATGGACTGGACTAAACACTTGATCAGACGTCTGGAAGAACTGAATGTGCCTTATGACGAATGGGACTTGTCAGACGGCATGATCGATATACAGGATTTGCCCGAAGACGCGGTCTACTACAACCGGATGAGTGCCTCTTCTCATACGAGAGGTCACCGCTACGCACCGGAACTGACTGATCAGATTCTGACCTGGCTGGAACAGAAAGAGGCAAGAGTCATTAACGGGACTGGCGCGCTCTCTCTTGAGGTCAGCAAGCTCAAACAGTATCTTGCACTTCAGGCCAGTGGGATTAGAACACCTTATACGATCGGTGCTGTCGGTAAAGACAACATCATCAAGGCAGCTGAAAAGCTGAATGAGTTTCCATTTATCATTAAGCACAACCGGGCTGGTAAAGGGCTTGGTGTCCAGCTTATCTATACAATGGATGAACTGAAGGAGTACATCAATGGGCCCGATTTTGAAGATTCGATTGACGGACTGAGTCTGATCCAGCAGTATATCCGTTCAGAAGACGGCCACATCATTCGCTCGGAATTTGTCGGACGTGAATACGTCTATGCCGTGAAAGTTGATTCGAGCAACGGCTTTGAGTTGTGTCCGGCCGATGCCTGCCAGATTGGACCTGACGGACAGCTGATTCAGGAAGATAGCAAGTTCAAGATCATCGACCGTCTGCCGGAAGACCAGATCGAACGCTACACGCATTTTCTGAATGCTCAGAATATCGATGTCGCTGCACTGGAATTCATTATCGATGAGAAAGGCGACGTCTACACATACGACGTCAATACGAACACTAACTACAATGAAGATGCCGAAAAAGAAGCCGGTCAATTTGCTATGCTTGAACTGGCTAAGTATCTGAAAAACGAACTGGATGCAATTTAAGACTGGCATTCAAATAAATCGGACAAAATGAAACGGGCCGTCTCGATAAGAGGCAGCCCGTTTTTATTTTACCTGATAATATTCTTAGGATTTCCTTCGATGAAAGCCAAGGTGTTGTCAAAAGCTATATGCGCCCGCTTAACCATTGCCTCATCTGTCAGATAGGCCACATGAGGAGTCAGCACCGCATTTTTTGCCTTAAGCAGAGGATAGTCTTGTGGAAGTGGCGGTTCCATATCGAAGACATCGATACCCGCTCCGCTGATCTCATCCTTGTTCAAAAGATCAGCCAGTGCCTGATTGTCGACGATCGGTCCTCTCGCACAATTAATCAGAATAGCTGATGATTTCATTAAAGCCAGTTTTTCTGAAGAGACGAGTCCTTTCGTTTCGTCGGTCACCGGCAGATGAAGGGAAAGGATGTCACTTTCCTTAAAGACCTCGTCAAGCGATTTGTAGACAAGTCCCAGATCCTTAGCTTCCTCTTTTTCTGTGCGACTGTATCCGATCAGGTCTGCTCCGAAGGCTTTGAATAGCTGAGCCGTTTTCAGCCCTATGTTGCCTGTCCCTATAATGCCGACTGTCTTCCCGTGGATTTCTCTCCCTTGAATCATGCCGGGGAAATCTACTGATCTGACATCCTCGTTCCCCTTTGAGATTGCCCGGTAGACAGCCAGAGTCAATCCGATGACCAGTTCTGCAACAGACTGATCCGAGTAGCCTGCTGCATTAGCAATACTGATGCCTTTTCGATCAGCCGCTTTTTTACCTACATGGTCCACACCTGTGAATGCGACGTTGATCAGCTGAGTCTTGTCCAAAGCATCGACCACTTCTTCCGGGAAGGGATTGTTTCCGATCATGACGATGTCCGCATCTCTGCTTCGTTCGATCAGTTCATCTGTATCTGTAGTCTTCTCGTTATAGTAGATAAACTCATGACCCTTGTCTTTAATGGGCTGGGCCAGCCGTTCGATCAGTGTTTCAGGGACACGCAGCGATTCAATCAGTGCAATTTTCATTTATACATCCACTCCAATTCCTGTTTATCTCTTCTACTATATCATCCGACAAGATAAAAAGGGAGCCAGCGTGATTGTTTTAAATTAATTTCCACCTATGTGTAAAATAGTTGTCGGAAAGTAAAATAGTAGGGCAAGAAATTAAAGTAGACAAAAAGAAAGAAGACCCTTAATCTAGAGATAACCACAAATCCAGAAAAGAGGTCTTCTTATGAATCAAAT
>NZ_BAAGIQ010000007.1:0-46258 GCF_054658175.1 Alkalibacterium sp. s-m-28 | reverse complement strand
GGGCACTTACAACGAAAAGACTCTACCAGTGGGGTTTAGTTTCACTAAACCAACTGGCAGAGTCTGCTTACTTAAGATATTGAACCGCCGTATACGGAACCGTACGTACGGTGGTGTGAGAGGACGGTAAATAAATTAATTATTTACCCCCTACTCGATGGAGGTGTTGACCTACGTTTATCAGAGAAAATAGAAAATCAAAGGAAGGAATAACTATGGCCCAGGAAACAGTAATAATAAAAAAGACAAATATAAAAACAGAGTCGAAGAGCAAAAGTAAACTGCAGTATTTAATGAATAACAAGGCGTTGTATATTATGCTATTGCCAGGTTTGCTGCTGACTTTAGTATTCAGGTATTTTCCAATGTATGGTATCTTGCTCGCGTTTAAAGACTATAACCCTTTACAAGGCGTTTGGGGAAGTCCGTGGGTAGGATTTCAACATTTCGAAACCTTCTTCACTTCTCCTAATTTCGGCATACTCTTAAACAATACATTAAGATTGAGTATTTTTGGTTTAATTTTAGGTTTTTTCCCACCTATGATCTTAGCCCTATCATTAAACCAGATTATCAACAAAAAATGGAGACAGCGCATTCAATTAATCTTATATGCTCCGAACTTTATCTCAGTAGTGATTATAGTAGGGATGATATTTGTATTTTTCAGCACACACGGTCCGGTGAACTCGGTGTTGGGAAGATTCACTGGCAATACATTCCGATTTATGCAAGATGCTAGATTTTTCAGACCCTTATATATTGGTTCCGGAATCTGGCAAGGGATGGGATGGTCATCCATACTGTATACCTCTGCTTTAGCAAATGTGGATACTGACTTGCTCGATGCATCAAAAATTGACGGGGCTAATATATTTGAACGGATATGGCACATAGAAATTCCGGCAATTAAACCAGTAATGGTGATCAACTTTATTTTAGCTGTTGGAGGCGTTATGAGTGTGTCCTATGAGAAAGCTTTTTTAATGCAGACATCACTCAATTTACCTTCTTCTGAAATCTTATCAACTTATGTTTATAAAGTTGGGTTACAGCAAGGAAATTATGGGTTCTCTACAGCGGTAGGGCTGTTTAATTCTGTTGTAAATATTATCCTATTGGTCTCAGCGAACGAAATAATAAAGAAATTTAATGAAGGAAAAGGAATATAGGAGTGGAACTATGGATTATCTAACACTTTTTGACAAAAGAGTACTATTAATAAATAGAATTTTGGTAACGCTTATTGTACTTGTAACTGTAGTTCCATTGATATATGTATTAGTTGCTTCTTTCATGGAACCCAGTACGTTACTGACACAAGGTATAAGTTTTAATCCTAATGACTGGACGTTAGAAGGGTACAGCAGAGTTTTACAAGATGATTCGATCATCAGAGGCTTTATAAACTCAATGTTTTATTCAACGGCGTTTAGTTTGTTATCAGTCTGCATTACCATGCTGACAGCTTATCCATTATCAAAAAAAGAGCTGGTTGGAAAAGGACCAGTCATGACTTTCCTGATCATCACTATGTTTTTTGGAGGCGGTTTAGTTCCGACTTATCTATTGATAAGAAATTTAGGCATGTTAAATACACCATGGGCTATTATCGTTCCAGGTGCGATGAATGTGTTCTTCGTAATATTAGGTAAAACGTATTTCCAGAATATACCAGATGAACTGACAGAAGCTGCAGTTATTGATGGAGCGACTGAAATGGATATTTTCATAAAAATAATGATTCCCTTAGCAAAACCTATCATATTTGTACTGTTCTTGTATTCCTTCGTTGGTCAATGGAATGCATATTTCGAAGCAATGATTTATCTCCAGGACTCAAGACTGGAGCCACTTCAGTTAGTACTTAGACAGATACTAGTTCAGAATCAGCCACAACAGAACATGGTTGGTGCTCAGACTGAAATGGTCTTATTAAATCAAATTGCTGAATTAATAAAGTATGCCACGATTGTCGTTTCAAGTTTGCCATTGTTAATTATGTACCCATTTTTCCAGAAGTATTTTGAAAAAGGCACCTTAGTTGGATCAATTAAAGGATAAGAGAGGAAGAAAAAAATGAATAAACAGAATATAGTCAGAACACTTTTTGCGGTATCAACGGTATCTGTATTGAGCGCATGCAGTAATAATACAAATGCTACGGAGGATCTAGGGTTAAGCGATATTACATTCCCACTTGAAGAGCAGGCAACGTTAAATTTCATGACCCAGTCATCACCTCTGGCACCTGCTGATCCAAATGAAAAAGTATTACTGGAAAGAATAGAAGAAGAAACTAATGTAAAAATCAACTGGACGAATCATCAAGCAGAATTCGTTGAAAACCGTAACTTGGAAATATCCAGTGGAGATCTGCCTGATGGCATCTGGAATGCGCACGCTTCAGATTATGATTTGTTATCATGGGCTGAAGATGGAGTGATTGTACCTGTTGAAGACTTAGTCGATCAATATATGCCGAATCTAAAGAGCATATATGAGCGATATCCGCATTACAAATCACTCGTTACGGCTCCTGATGGTCATATGTATTCATTCCCTTGGATAGAGGAATTAGGTGAAGATAAAGAATCGATTCATACTGTAAATGCTATTAGCTGGATTAACGTTGAATGGCTGGACAACCTAGGATTGGATATGCCAGAAACTACAGATGAACTTGTTGAAGTACTCGAAGCCTTCAAGAATGATGATCCAACCGGTACTGGAGAAGAAGTGATTCCTTTATCTTTTATCGATGATGGAGGAAACGAAGACATGAAGATTTTGTTCGGTGCTTTTGGTATTGGAGACAATGATGATCACCTAGTAGTTGATAATGATGGAAACGTTGATTTTACAGCAGACAATGAAGAGTATAAAGAAGCCGTTAAATTCTTTAGTGATTTGTATGATAGAGGGTTAATAGATCAAGAGGCCTTTGAGCATGATTGGAATTCATATGCTGCTAAAGGGGCAGAACATCGTTACGGAGTCTACTTTACATGGGATAAAGCTAATATAACAGGCATGAATGATGCGTATGATGTCTTGCCTCCATTAGCTGGACCGGATGGCACAAAACATGTCACTCGAACAAATGGTATAGGGTTCAGCCGCGATCGATTTGTCATCACAAGCGCTAATGAGAACCTGGAATTGACTGCTCGTTACATTGATAAAATGTATGAACCTTTGCAGTCTGTACAAAACAACTGGGGAACTTATGGTGCTGAAGAAGGGGACAATGTTTTCGAGTTTGATGAAGAAAATGAGATGTTAGTTCATCTTCCTTTAGAAGGAATGGCTCCAACTGAAATTCGTCAAAGAACTGAACTGGGAGGACCGCTAGCCATACTTGACGAGTACTTTGGTACAGTGACGACTATGCCCGACGATGCGCAATGGCGGTTAGATTTACTGCATGAACACTTTATTCCACATGTGAACAATGATAATATCTATCCTCGTGTATTTACGACGATGGATGAGGCAAGTACCCTTTCTCAAATTGAAGCAGATTTATTTCCTTATGTCGCAAGAAAAAGAGCAGAATGGATTGTTAATGGACAGATAGAAGAAGAATGGGATAGCTATTTAGAAGAACTGGAAAGATTGGGATTATCTGAATGGCTTGAAATCAAACAAGCTGGTTTTGACAGATTTGAACAATAAATAGAAGATTCTAAGAAGATAATTGGCGGATAGATTATCTTCTTAAAATCAATTCGTTGAATCAAAAAATAAAATAATGTATAGATTGGACTGTTTGTGAAAAATGGAATACACACTAGATAACGCAAATAATTATATTAAATCAAATTCAAAGAACATTATAAAAGAATATAGACAAGCATTTCATGTAATGGCTCCGGTTGGCTGGATTAATGATCCGAATGGATTTATACAGTATAAAGATGAGTACCACTTGTTCTATCAGTACCACCCGTATAGTACTCAGCACGGACCGATGCACTGGGGACATGTGAAAAGTGATGATATGATATCCTGGGAGCACCTTCCAGTTGCGTTAGCACCTGATACAGAATTTGATAAAGATGGATGCTTTTCCGGAAGTGCTATAGAAGTTAATGACACCCTATATTTAATGTATACAGGTAATATTCAGCATGAAGATTTTGATAAAAACAGACAAATTCAATGTATCGCTACTTCAAAAGATGGGGTGCATTTTGAAAAAATCCAGGAAAATCCAGTCTTAACTGAACAAGATTTACCTGATAATGCAGTAGTGCAGGACTTTAGAGATCCTAAAGTATTCGAGAAAAACGGTGTGTACTATACTGTAATTGCCTCTCAAACAAAAACGGAAACTGGTCAGATAGTATTGTATGAATCAAGCGATATGATTAACTGGCAATTTAAATCCGTTTTATTAGAGGGCACTGCAGAGCAGGGCGTCATGTGGGAATGTCCGGATCTATTTGAATTGGATGGCAAAGATGTCTTGATTCTGTCCCCGATCAGAATTACTAAAAAAGGAAATAACTTTCATAATATCAGTTCCTGTGTTGTATTTATTGGTGAGGTCGATTGGGAAACTGGCGAATTCACTGTAGATTCTATGAATGAAATCGATCACGGTATGGACTTTTATGCTCCTCAAACGACGTCAGATAATATGGGTAGAAGAATTATGATAGCCTGGATGCAAATGTGGGATCGCCCAATGATAACTGATATAGAAAATCATGGATGGGCCGGATGCATGACTTTACCACGAGAATTAAGAATAGAAAATGACAGACTTATTCAGAAGCCAATTAGGGAAATAGGTCATTACGAAACTGAGACTCTTACTTTAGAAAATCTAACTATTGTAAATGAAAGTAAAGAGTTAGAGGATATAAACGGAGAAATCTTTGCGTTACACTTAAATTTAGATTTAGAGTTTGCTGAAAAATTTGAAATCAGCTTAAGAAAAAATACAGTAGAAGAAACAACGATTACGTATTGTAAAAAGAATGCAGAATTAACGTTTGATAGAACAAGAAGTGGATTTGAAATTATTGGGAAAGAAGACGTACCTGTTTTAAGTAGAAAAGTTGAGTGTCAGTTAGTTGATAATCAATTGCAACTCGATATTTACGTTGATAAATCCTCAATAGAAGTTTTTGCTCAAGATGGGAAGGAAACATTTACTTCTACCATCTATCCATTAAACAAAGCTGAAGGAATTTCTTTTACTTCCGTCGGGACGACGCTCATTAATAAGTTAGAAAAATCAGCAATTAAGCAAACCGTTGAGAAATATGGGGAAAAAGACTTAGGTGTCATTATATGAAATTACTAGGCGCAATAGAAGCAGGTGGAACAAAATTTGTCTGTGCTGTTTATACTGAAGACTTGACCAAAGTTCAAGACATCAGTATAGCTACTACTAGCCCATCAGTTACTATGTCGGAAGTGTTTAATTTTTTTGATGACTACGAATTATCATCTATAGGAATTGGATCTTTCGGTCCTATCGATGTTAATACTTCGTCAGCAACGTATGGATACATCACATCAACGCCCAAAACTGAATGGAAAAATTTTAATCTTTTAGGTCAAATTAAAGATAGATATAATATCCCAGTAGCATGGACGACTGACGTCAATGCATCCACATACGGAGAGTATACCTACGGGGCAGCAGCTGATAAAAAATCCTGCCTCTATCTAACAGTTGGCACAGGGATAGGTGGAGGATCTGTACTCGAAGGCAAGATATTGAATGGG
The DNA here is from genome assembly GCF_054658175.1 of Alkalibacterium sp. s-m-28. Lineage (NCBI taxonomy): Bacteria > Bacillati > Bacillota > Bacilli > Lactobacillales > Carnobacteriaceae > Alkalibacterium > Alkalibacterium sp. s-m-28. The sequence goes on along the minus strand of NZ_BAAGIQ010000007.1, from coordinate 40,513 downwards.
TTCAATCATCCTGAAATGGGCCATTTGTATGTAAGAAGACATGCTGAAGATCATTATGAAGGGAACTGCGTCTTTCACAAAGATTGCCTGGAAGGCTTAGCAGCAGGTCCGGCTATAGAAAAAAGATATAACAGAAAAGCTGAACGATTAGATACTGAACATGAAGTGTGGGGCATCCAGGCAAATTATTTAGCCCAAGCGATTTTAGCCTATACACTGGTACTCAGTCCGGAAATAATCATTCTGGGTGGAGGAGTCATGAAACAAAAACAGTTGTATCCATTAATCAGAGAAGAGTTTAAAAAGATACACAATAACTATCTAGCTTTACCCCCGATGGAAGAATATATCGTGGCGCCAGAATTACAAGATGAACAGGGAATCATAGGCTGTGCATTATTGGCAAAAGAGCTCCTTTCTACTGTTTGAAAATGAAACGTTTCATATTTAGATATAAATCTAATGAGGTGAAATAGGGTGAGGAAGAAGACGTTAGTAACCGGTTTGCTGGTGTCCTTGATTTTAGGCATTGGAGGATATATGGCTAGTGGAAATGCTCAGTCCGACATTCAGACATTGTACCCAAGGTCTCCAGAAACTATTGTAGGAGACCCTATGCCTTACTATGATGGTAACAGTTTTAAAATGTAATACTTAGAAGATTTAAGGGACGGACAAATTGGTTATCACCCATTTAGTTTGATGGAAACGACAGACTTTTATAGTTACACGGATTATGGTGAAGTGATTCCATTTGTGAATGAAGAAGACAGTGCCGAACGAGCTCTTGGGACAGGATCCATTATTCAAGATGAAGAAGGAACCTATCATGCATTTTATACGGGGCATAATCAGCAAAGAAGTCCTAAAGAAGATATTATACATGCGAGCAGTGAAGATGGGATAACTTTTGATAAAATTCCAGAAAACACGTTTGAAGGCGACGATATGTATGAAAAAGATGATTTTCGAGATCCCTTTGTGTTTTGGGAAAAGAAAGCCAGTTGTGGTGGATGCTAATTACAACACGACAAGATGGAGAAGGAGTTATTGCAAAATACACTTACGATAATTTAAATAAATGGGAAAATGAAGGAGTATTCTTTAAAAACGACCTTGGTAATGATTCCAATTTGGAATATCAATCACTTGTTCATTTTGATGGTAAATGGTATTTAGCATTTTCAGATCAGTGGGATCAGCGAGTTGTACATTACTGTATAGCGAATGATGTGAACGGTCCATTCGAAGCTCCTAAAAAAGGGATAGATCACATTGATGGGGCCGGTTTTTATGCAGGAAGATTAGAAACAGATGGAGAAAATCTCTATATGGTTGGGTAGATTCCTACTAAAGAAAGGCATGATGATTTATTTAGGTACAATTGGGAAGGCAATTTAGCCGTTCATCAGTTACATGCAGAAGATGATAAGTTAATTCCTGCCTTACCCAAATCAGCTTATAATAGGATAAATAAAACTGATTTTCCAGCCCGTACATTATCTTCAGGGGAATCTGTTGAATTTAAGGATGAAAATAGCACTCTCTTTGAAGGACATGTAGAGATTAAAGAGAGCGGGACTAAAGTGGCGCTTCAATTCAGTGATAATAATAACATTATCATAAACGTTGATGAAGAAAAAATGTATTATGTCAATGCTGATTTAGATAGTACCTCCCAGCGTGATCCGGTTACTGACATTCAGTTAAGCGTGGGTGAATCGGGTATCGATTTGCAGATTGTAAAAGAAAAGGTATTGTTGTTCTTTATGCAAATGATGTAGCCTTTTCAAACCGTATATATGACAGTATTGAAAAAAACTTCGTAAGCGATGAATAGCTAAGTACCTACAAATAAAAATCGGACACCTCTATAATGAGAAATGTCCGAAGCGTATAATATGCTGAATGTTTAGCGACCTTCCATCTGCACCTTTGGATTCCATGGCAAATAAGCCTCCAAAGGTGTATTTTGTCGATTTGGAAGGTAAGTTAAGAGGTAGTCCAGATATTTTCGCGGATGTAATCCGTTGGATTTGGCGGTCTCAACGAGACTCAAAATAGTCGCAACGGCATGAGCACCCTCAAAAGATTTTGAAAACAGCCAGTTCTTTCTGCCCATAACGAGTGACTTGATGCCACGTTCGGCTAGATTGTTGGACAGCACGAGACGGCCGTCCTTCAGAACGTTCATCATCCGCTCTTTCTGATTCAGCGCATAGTTGATTGCTGTGCCAAGTTTTCCATGCGCAGTCAGGGATTCACACCAGTCAAAAAAGGCTTCAAGCTTCGTCTTCACTAATCAAGTGGCTTCCGCCTGAAGGGATGAGAGGGGAAGTCTCCCTATTCGAACCACATGCTGGCGGAAAGTATCGACTGATTCTCTATTATGAAAAGAAAGAACAGATTACAGGAAAAACGACTATAGATTCTGATGTTTCGGAAGGGACTTTCGTTAACGTCGTGCCGGATATGAAAATCGTCATGGCAGGCGCTTTCGATTCGGAAGACCCTGACTTAAAAGGGGTGATGACGATGACCTGGTACTTTGAAGAGAATCTGGAAGGAACCAAGATTACGGTCATTGCAGAAAATGTCCCGCTCGGAATCAACAAGCAGGATCATATTGACGGACTGAGTTCTTCACTGGACAATCTGGAATACTTTGTAGAAACAAGGTAGCTGTGCTTTGTTAATATACTTTATAGGCAGTCTCCTAATAGAACTGTACAAAACTATGTTCGTTAAGATTATAACCGATTGTTAAATGAAAAAATGTAATATTTTCGAGATATAGAGCTAAAAGGCGTACGTTTACAAGTTTAATACAATTAATTTACGTATTTTTATGGAAATCACTCCGCGGATTAGTTATGCTGTAAAAGGTGTTGCATGTGTCATTACTTATTCTTAATGACTTGGCTGTAACCCAACTATATTTTAGGAGAGATGTCATGATTTTCAAAAGCAAAACTTTTGTACTTAGTTTATTATCTTCCAGCATACTATTTTCGGCTCCGCTGGTAGTTTCGGCTGATGAAGACAACAACACAGAAGAAGGATCTGAAGTCGTCACTGTTTCATCAGAAAGTTTCGATGACTGAACGGGAAAGACTTCCAGAAACAGCTACTGTTACCTGGACCGTTGGTTTAGTTGGACTGGGATCAATTGCATCGGGCACCGCAGCTCACTTTATTAAAAAGAAATAATGGATACAGCAGCGTACATGTTTTGAGTATCTCAGATGGATAACTTAGAAGAACTCCTTTTCGAAGGGGTTCTTTTTTACATCTATAGTGTATAATGACATGAAAAGTAATAGATGTGCATGCATTATTTTAAGGAAAAAGGAAGAATGCCCAATGGAAATTAACAACCTCATTGAAGCTAAAACAAGGCAAGAATTAAGGCAATGGCTTGAAAACAACGCGAAGACTGCAGGCTTCTTCTGGGGGATAGTAAGCATGAAGGATCATGAGGGGGTTATCCAATACCTTGATGCTGTGGAGGAAGCCATCATTTTGGCTGGATTGATAGTACAAAAAAGAAAACTGCTGATAATCAGTTAGCTCAAAGGCTGTCACCAAGAAAGAAGACGAGTAACTGGACAGAGTTAAATAAAGAACGAGCAAGAAGACTGATTAAGCTGGGTCTGATGAAAGAAGAAGGGCTGAACAGTCTCCCTGATATGCGACTAGAATCGTTCGCTATAGACAAAGGCATCGATTTACTTTTGAAAGCAGACGATCAGACATACCAGAACTTCATCAATTTTCCAGAATTATACAGGCGTATCAGACTGGATACGATACAAACTTATAAAAATCAGCCTGAATTGTATATCAAACGGTTGAATAAGTTTCTTGAACAGACGAAAGAAAATAAAATGTACGGACAATGGAATGATAATGGTCGATTGATCAACTACTAATTGCTAGTTATTGTCTCAATTATTTGATTTTTTAACCTGAAAAAATGAATCTGTGCACAAGCGACATGCTGAGAAAAAAGCGTCAAAATAAAATCGTTCCTATAGTTAATCGTCTCAGTGGTCAGTAAAAAGTTCAAGACATTCTCTAATGAGATTGTCTTGAACTTTTTACGTTAGTATTGCATTTCACTCTTCCATATGTGCATGTTGTCCAAAACTGGTTGAATCCTTCATAGAGACTATATACACTGAAATTACTACAAGAGAGGGTGAGAGGATGAAGCTAAACCTAACGGAGGACAGATCATTAAAAGAGGCGGTCATTGACATTACATACAACATGTTTGATCGACGCATACAGAAAATAGTAGATACGATCAACATGGGAAATGTGAAACTGGAAGGGGTATTGAAAGATAAGCAATATTACCTCGTAAGTCACGACGTCTGCTATTTTGAAAGCGTAGATGGGCGATCCTTCATATATACTGAAAGTGACGTGTACGAGTCTAAAGAAAAGTTATATGAACTGGAAGAAAAGCTTAAAGGGACATCCTTTGTCAAAATCAATAAACAGACGCTATTAAATATGGACTATCTGGCCAGTGTGGCACCGATGGAAAACTATAGACTGGAAGCAAGCCTGAAAAATGAAGAGAAGCTGATCATCAGCCGTCATTACATGAGGGAAGTAAAAAGGTATTTAAATATTTAGTGGAGGGATTATTTATGATTAAAAATTTCATTTCGAGTTATATGAACACCATGACTTTTGTATTTTCAGTAGTCGTGCTGTTGAACGCTGCTTTGGATTACTTCCAGATTATAAATATAGGTAATGTCAGTTTGTCAGTGCTGTTACTTGCAGTCATAATCATACTTCTATGTTTGGTCTCTTACGGCACAAGTTACCTAAGCGTTAAATCAGCAAGAGTGTATCACGTGATCAATTGTGGGTTCCAATTGATTATTTTTAATTTAGTAATTAGTTTATTTGGTACTTTTGATACTTCAGTAGCGGGTTTAATGATGAACACTGTGCTATTTATTGGAATCTACTACTTGAGCGTCCAGAGAAGAAAAAGAGAACTTAGACAACTGGCTCAGGAAATCAATCACCAGTTAGCTAAATAAATTGAAGGGCAACATCTACTGTTACTATAGTTGCTAAAAATAATACCCCAATAAAACGGATGTACCAGTATCTAGGCGCACACTGGTACATCCGTTTTTAGTTTTGCTATAAAGGTGGATCCCTGATAATGCACTCATTCTTATGTGCCGGGTGAATAAGCTACACATTATCAAGTAAGACTAGTTAAAAGTAGTTCAAGCCAAGTTTAAAAGCAAGGCTATTACAACCGCTAAACTCAGTTGCTCCAACACATTCAGTAAGAATAAACTAGTGTTGTACACAATATTGTGTACAATGACAATCAATGTAAACCACGCTCTTCCCTATTGTAAACGCTTAAACATTAAGTCTACAATAAGATTATCAAAAGACGGCATTACTTTTTAAGGAGGAGTTATACATGGCAAAAGATTTTTGGCAACGGTTGGGTAAATCATTAATGACCCCCATATCATTAATAGCCGCTGCGGGTATATTTCTAGGAATAGCTGCAGTGCTGCAAAATCCAAGTATCGTTGGAGAGACATTTATTAATATGACTGCAGTTCAAAGCGTCATTGGTATTATTCGGGCACTTGCAGGAGGAATATTCGGAAACTTGCCAATACTATTTGCAGTTTCCATATCGATTGGGCTGGCTCGAAAGGAAAAGACGACAGCGGCATTTGCAGGTGTGATTGGCTTCCTGTTATTCCATATCACCATTCAGTATCTTCTGCAGGCCAATGATATCACTGCAGCAACCTATTCAGTCGATGCTTTAATGGAAACGGGATTGACTGAGTTGCAAGCTATACAAACGGCTTCTCAATACGAATTAGTTCTAGGCATCTTTACATTGAGGATGAATGTTTTTGGAGGAATCATTGTTGGTATGCTTGTATCTTATCTTCATAACACCTTTCATACCATCGACTTACCGACATCAATCAGTTTCTTTGGAGGTAAACGATTTGTTCCAATCGTTACGACTGTCAGCATTCCTTTCCTGGCTATAGTGATGTACTTTGTGTGGCCTTTCTTTGGAGCCGCAATTGAAGGAGTCGGAAACATAATCGCTCAGGCGGGTTTACTGGGAACCTTCTTATTTGGATTCCTGGAACGATTACTTATTCCAACGGGTCTTCATCATATCCTGAATCAGCTGGTTCGCTTTACACCAATTGGTGGAGTTGCAGAAATAGACGGCAATCAAGTGGTTGGAGCATTGAATATCTTCAATACCTCTCTTGCTCAAGACTCACCAGATCTTGGAGTGATGGCAGAAGCTACTCGTTTTCTTGCGCAGGGTAAGATTCCTTTCATGATATTCGGCTTACCGGCCGCAGCTTTTGCGATGGTGAAGGTAGCTTATCAGGAAAAGAAGAAGGACGTCAAAGGGTTAATGTCAGCTTCTGGTTTAGCCAGCTTCACTACAGGAATTACTGAACCTATTGAATTCTCATTTATCTTTGTTTCCCCAATTTTGTTCATCTTCAATGCTTTCATGGCAGGGTTATCCTTCATGTTGATGGATGCTCTTGGAGTAGTCATCGGTAACGTACAAGGGGGCGTCATTGATCTGTTTGTGTTCGGTATCCTCCAGGGGACTGCCACAAACTGGTTCTGGGCAGTATTAGTAGGACTCATTTACGCACCAATCTATTACTTTGTATTTAAAATAGTCATTGAAAAAAGAAGAGTACTAACTCCAGGTAGAGATGTTAATGATGATGAAATGGATATCGAGACAGATTCTAAAGTTTCAGAAGATAAATTAGGAGACGCTATTGTCAATGCCCTTGGAGGTGCCGGTAATATTCAAAGCATCGATAACTGCTTCACTCGACTAAGACTTGTATTGGAAGATACCGGTAAAGTTGACGAAGCAGGGTTAAAGAAAACTGGAGCAGCAGGTATGGTCAAAATTGATGAAACGAATTATCAAGTGATCTATGGACCGAAAGTAGAGTCCATAGCACCCAAAGTGAAAGGAGCAGCAAATTATCATGAAGAATAAAAAAAGCAGAATCGTATTAGTAGGTGGAGGATCGACATGGTCTCCGGGTATCCTTAAGGCCATGACCACACACTTAAACGAATTTCCTATTAAAGAAATAAAGCTGTATGACATCGATGCAGAACGTCAGGAAGTTATTGGAGAGTTTGCCAAGATTCTCTTTAAGGAAGAAGCACCTGAAGTGAAGGTCAGTTATACGACTGATGAAGAAGAAGCATATCGTGATGTGGACTTTGTCTTCTGTCAGATGAGAACCGGCGGCTTTGATATGCGGGAAAAAGATGAAAAAATCCCTATGAAGTATGGGGTGATCGGTCAAGAAACATGTGGGCCAGGTGGATTTGCTTATGGCTTACGTTCCATTCGAGATATGGTTCAGATGGTCAATAGTGTAAGACAGTATTCACCGGATGCTTGGATTTTGAACTATACTAATCCGGCAGCTATAGTAGCGCTGGCTTTAGACAAGATTTTCCCGGAAGAAGAGCGTATTCTTAATATATGTGATCAGCCGGTCAATTTGCTCCGTTCGTTTGCAAGCTTGATCGATTACGATGCAGATAAACTGGAGCCGGTCTATTTCGGACTTAATCATTACGGATGGTTTACTCACCTATATGATGAGGATGGAAAAGATAGAATGCCTGAAATCAAGGATATCATCTTGAACGGAGGGTTCAGACCAGTAGATGCTGAGCAGCGTGATCAGTCCTGGCTGGACACTTATGCGATGGTCGAGGATATGCTGATCGACTTTCCAGATTATTTACCAAACACGTATCTCCAGTATTACTTGTATCCTGAGTATAAGTTCTCGAAATTAGATCCGAATCGTACACGTACCGATGAAGTAAGAGAAGGGCGAGAGAAAAAGGTCTTTGAAGAATGCAGACGCATTATTGAAAATGGGACAGCCAAAGATTCTACAGTCGTTCATAACGATGCACATGGGGACATGATGGTTGAAGTGGCTGGATCGATTTTCCATAATTTACGAAAAACCTATGTCGTTATGGTCAAAAATAATGGAATTGTTTCGAATCTTCCGGACGACAGCATGATTGAAGTAGCTGCCAGTCTAACTATTAATGGCCCTCAGCCCTATGCAGTTGGACCGATTGATACTTTCTACAAAGGCCTGATCGAGTCTCAACACGGTTATGAAAAGCTGACAGTTGAAGCCTATATGGAAGGGTCCTATACCAAAGCTCTTCAAGCACTCACACTCAACCGCACGGTAGTTGATGCGAAGAAAGCTAGACAAGTCCTGGATGCTTTAATAGAGGCTAATAAGGAGTATTGGCCTGAATTAAAATAAGTAAATGACAATAAAGACGGGTGGTATATGCACCCGTCCTTATTTATGTTATGGAAGTATCGAGATGGAGATACTGTTCAATGTATTTGTCGAACAAGTAATTTGTCAAATAATGAATAGAAAAACGGTCAGTCGCATCAAGTCCATTAATTTTTAAAGGGGAACTGAATCCATATAGTTGAAGATCAGTCAGGTTAGCCAATGCATTTGAAGAAAAGCCAGTAATACTTAAAGTTTTTGCACCAGCTATTTTTGCGCGGCTAGTGGCCGCATAAACATTCGACTGATGACGTCCGCTTATACTGATTGCAATGGCGAGATCTTTTTCGCTCATGATTTGAGCATTATGCTTCATTATGTGAGGATCAATAAATGTCTGGCTTTGTTTTCCGATGATTTTCAATCGTTCGCTGAACTCTTCGGCTGGGAAGCGTGATAAGCCGACTGCAAAAAATAGTATATTATCTGCTTCATGAATAGTCCGAGTCATCTTATGAATGGCTTCTTCATTTATAAGTTGTTTTGTTTTGATTATCATATTGTCCAAAGAATAGAGTTCCCCAAGAGACGTTTGAATAGCTAAGGCTGCTAAGAAATCATCCTTGAACTGCTGGTACCCAGAAAATTCTAATTTCTGCGTTAGTCGAACGATGGTAGTTGGAGAAGTGTAGAAGTGTCCAGCTACCTCCCGTATCGTAATATCATCGAGTTGTTCACCTTGATTTAATAAGTAGGTCAGTATTTCTTCCTCATTATCATTTAAGTTCTTACGGTGCTGTTCCAATTTATCGTAAAAGCCCATATGTACACCCCTTATTCTTTTCTCTAATCTTATCAAAGAAACGAGTAGAATAATTGAAAATAGTTAAACTATAAAAAAAATATAATTTGAACCAGAATGAAATTCAGTTTATTGAAGATAAAGTAAAACCAATGGAATAAAATATAAGCAAGACATTGTTGTATTCAACCAGCATCTATGGAATAGGTTAATATTTTAATGCAACACTAGTGATTGCAGGGTAAAAGTACATAACTCTGCGGAAGGAAAAACGCAATATAAAAAGCCATTGCAAGGCACCTGAAAATCCTCTAAAGGTAGAGTGCCTACACTTTAACTGGAGGTATGAAAGGTTTGCTCGCAATGACTGATATTAATACTATAAAAAATTGAAGGAATAATCACGATAAATCGATTGATCACATAAGAAAAGAAGTTGGAGTGAATTGGCGCACTGCTAAAAAATACGCTAATGGCAATAACTTTCCAAAGAAGAAAATAGAAAAAACAGGCATGATGTATGAAAAAAATGAGGAGGTATTTTAACCTTATGGCTTGCCGAAAGTAATCCGAATAGATAATATGTCAGTTACAAACCATTAGTGAGCTACAATCAACTTAAGAAACAAATTGAAGACTATATCAAGTATTATAATATCATCCGAACAAAACAAAAACTGGCCGGCTTAAGTCCAGTGGAATGCCGAACTCAAACCAGCCAGTTGGCTGCATAATATTAAACTCTAACTATTGGGTGTCAGCACCAACAGACTGTTTTCATTGTTCATTTTGTTTAAGAGCTGTTTTTTCCAGCCTTTACTTATGCCGTATTTTATACTAATGAAACTTTCAACACGTTCTAATCCAGTTTCAATAACATTGCATTTATCGCAACAATAATTGTACTTAATGACATCAAAACTGCCCCCATTGCTGGTGTTAGTAAGATATTCCACCCTGCCAATACTCCTGCTGCTAAAGGAATAGCAACAATATTATATCCTGCTCCCCACCATAAATTTTGAACCATTTTTCTGGAACTATTTTTCGCTAGAGAAAGAAAATGAAGAATATCTGCAGGATTACTTTTTACTAATATGGTGTCCGCGGATTCAATTGCCACATCTGTTCCTGCTCCAATAGCTAATCCAACGTTTGCTCGTACTAAACTCGGTGCGTCATTTACACCATCTCCTACCATCATAACTACATGTCCTTGATCTCTATATTCTTTTACTTTCTTTTCTTTATCTTCAGGCATCAATTGTGCATGAACTTCTTTAATTCCCAGTTCTCTAGCCACGGCATTCGCAACTTGTTTATTGTCTCCTGTTAACATTACTGGTTGAATTCCCTCGTTTATAAGTGTTTCAATAAGACCATAAGCTTCTGCTTTAATTTGATCTCCTTGAGCAACCAACCCAATAACTTGTTCATTTAAAATTAGAAAACTTACTGAATTTCCTTGGCTAGAGAGTTTTTCAAACTGCTCTTTATTATATTTTAATCTGTTTTTTTCTAAATATGACACACTGACTATTTTAAAGTGCTTATGATTAATTGTCCCTTCTAACCCCACACCTGAGAGTGTGTCCACATTTTCTGCTTCAGGTAAGCTAAGGTTAATCTCTTTTACTTTATTCAATATCCCAACAGATAACGGGTGACTTGAGTGTTCTTCTAATGCTCCAAATAAACTTAAGACATCTTCATCCGAATACTCATCTGAGTAAGAAATATATGTGTTTACTTCAAAATTACCTTCTGTTAATGTTCCAGTTTTATCCATTAAAACTTTATCCAATTTCTTCGCCACTTCTAAAGCTTGTCTATTTTTTATAAGTAAACCATTTTGTGCTCCTAAAGATGTTGTGCGAGCTGTAACAAGCGGAATAGCTAAACCTAGTGCATGAGGACAAGCAATGATTAATACTGTAACCATTCTTTCTAACGCAATATTCATATCTCCAGTTAGGGATAGCCAAACGATGAAAGCTCCAATTCCTGCAACCAATGCAACATAGAATAGCCATTTAGCTACTTTATCTGACATTGTCTCAGCTCTAGATTTTTCTTTCTGTGCATTACTTACTAATTCCATAACTTGAGATAGATAGCTTGATTCTCCTGTGGCAGTAACCTCAACTGTTATCGTTCCTGAGCCGTTGACAGATCCACCAATTACGGTATCATTTGTATTTTTTTCTACCTGCTTGGATTCTCCCGTGACCATTGATTCATTGACTGTTGTACTTCCTGAAACAACGATCCCATCTGTCGGAATCTTTTCACCAGCTTTTACTCGAACAAATTGACCTTCTTTTACCTCTTGTAAAGGAACTTCTTTTGTTTGTCCGTCATTATCAATAACTATTGCAGAACTAGGTAATAGTTCTGCCATTTTTTGTAAGGCATTTCCAGCATTACTGATTGCATTCATTTCAATCCAGTGTCCTAAAAGCATAATGATTATTAACGTTGCCAACTCCCAAAAAAAGTCCATCACATGGGTATCTGTTTGAAAAAGTTCATTAACAACAAACGCATACATACTATAGATATAGGCTACTGTGATTCCAAGTGAAATCAAGGTCATCATAGCAGGGTTTTTACTATCTAACTCCATTTTCGCTCCTTTTAAAAATGGAAGTCCTCCATAAAAGAATAAGATAGTTGCTAAAATAGCTACAACCCATTCTGACCCAGTGAATGTAACTTGAAATGGTAATTCCATTCCCATCATAGGAGCAAATAATATAATCGGGATAGCTAAAATAAGGGAAACAAAAAAATTAATTTTTAAATTCCCCATGTGCATGGAATGATCCATTCCTCCATGATCATGGGGATCAGCGTGAGATGAATGGTCATGATGAGTGTGCTCATGATGCTCATGATGGCTATGTTGATGTTTCATATTAACACTTCCCTTTCGTTTACAATTGTACTCGTTTATGTTTTATAGTTTACAATTGTAAACTATAAAAGTCAAGAATATCGTCTTCTTTTATCAAATTACTTTAAAAAAATTAGTTTATTTTACTGATAACTGAATAATTTATGGCTCAACATTGATATATTCAACTTGATCATCTGGTAAAGCTATTCTCTTTGCACCACATATCGTCTTATTCTCTTTATAGCGTCGATAATAGTCTAGGATAGTTGGTCAGTGTCAAGAAATGTTTAACAGTGTAAATAGGCTGTTTTTGTTCCTTGTTTTTGTTCGTCCAAGCTTATCAGCAATTTGTGGTGCGTATAAATCAAGAGTAAGATAAGTTTCTATCCAACCGAATTCTTCCATGGTAAGATGGGTATAGGACATGTGTGGTCACTCTCCTAATATTCCTGATTGTTAATTATGGAATGAGTGTACCGCAAATGGTCTTTTTAATCGAGTAGCTTGATTTTACAAGTTAAGTGATAAAACTAAAGAGCTAAAGGAGAACTAACATGTCTGACGTAAAAGAAAAAGCACTTCAAGTGAGTAAAGAAAAAGGTGGAAAGATCGAGATTAATTCCAAAGTTAAGATCGAGTCCATGGAAGATTTGGCTATAGCATACACACCAGGCGTTGCAGCTGTGAGTTCAGCTATTGCTGACAATAAAGAAGACGTTTATACTTACACATCGAAACGTAATTTAGTGGCAGTGGTGACTGACGGATCTGCCGTACTTGGTCTGGGTAATATTGGTCCTGAAGCAGCTATCCCTGTAATGGAAGGGAAAGCAGCCTTATTCAAACGTTTTGCTGATGTGGATGCTGTGCCGATCTCTCTGGACACAAATGATGTAGAAGAAATCATCGCTCACGTCAAAGCGATTGCTCCATCTTTTGGGGGCATCAACTTAGAAGATATTAGTGCACCGAGATGTTTTGAAATAGAACGCAGATTGAAAGAATCATTAGATATCCCGGTATTCCATGATGATCAGCACGGGACAGCTATCGTTGTTCTGGCGGGGATATATAATGCTTTGAAATTAGCTGACAAAAAAATTGACGAAGTTAAAGTCGTCGTTAACGGTGGAGGAGCAGCAGGTGTCGCGATTTCCAAGCGTCTACTGACTGCAGGAGTAAAACGTATCCTGTTGGTAGACAAAGAAGGTATTGTATCTTCAGATAATCCGAATCTTGAAGAACGACATGAGGAAATAGCGTCAATGACTAACCAGGACAACATTAAAGGAGATCTACAGGAAGCTCTAAAAGATGCAGATGTTTTTGTTGGTGTATCCGCTCCTAATGTTCTTAAAAAAGAATGGATTAGTTCAATGAACGATAAGCCGATTATCTTTGCGATGGCGAATCCGGAACCAGAAATCAACCCTCAAGATGCCAAAGACGGGGGAGCATTCATTGTGGGAACGGGAAGAAGCGATTTTCCTAATCAGATCAATAATGTTCTGGCTTTTCCAGGGATTTTCAGAGGCGCTTTGGATGCTCGTGCCAGTAACATCACAGACGATATGCAGATTGCGGCAGCTAAAGGGATTGCCAGTGTAATTAGTGATGAGGAGCTATCAGTAGATAACATTATTCCAAACGTGTTTACGCCTGGGGTCGCTTCAATTGTTGCGGATAGTGTTAAACACGCAAAATCAGAATAAGCTTATCACTTTCCAGCATAGAATAATGCGAAGAAAAGGACCAGATTCAGCTTCAGAGGCTGAGTCCGGTCCTTTTTGTTTGTATTGTCAATCGTGTGTTAGGCACTCTGTTGCAGGAGTAGTTTTTCGATCTCAACAGCACTTTCGGGATGACCGTACTTGTATCCTTGACCATATTCACAGCCAGCCTTATTCAGGAAGGTAACTTGTTTAGTGGTTTCAACACCTTCTGCGATCACTTTACTATTTAAAGTATGCCCTAAACTAATTATCGTGTTGATGATCTGACCGTTATGCTCATTCTCCGGAACATCTTTCAAAAATGTTTCGTCAATTTTTATAGTATCAATAGGAACTGCATTCAGAACACTCAGTGACGAATAGCCCGTTCCGAAGTCGTCTATGGCTACTTCGATTCCCATATGTCTTAAGTGACGAATAGTCTTAGACGCCTTTTCAGTATTCTGCAGTACACTCTCAGGTATATCAAGGGTCAACATATCAGGTTTGAAATGATTGTTGCCCAAGGTAGTGTTTAGTTTTCTCGAAAAGAGAGGATCCTCAAATTGAGCAGTTGAAACATTAACTGATAATCTGAAATCAAGTCCCTTATTATGCCATGCTTTCATTTGTTTAGTGGCTGTATCGATTACCCACAGTCCTATTTCACTCATGATACCCAGCCGCTCAGCCAGAGGGATGAATTCTGAAGGCTTAACTTTGCCAAGGTCAGGGTTGTCCCAATGGATGAAGGCTTCAACTCCAAAGATTTGACCAGTTTTCATATCAACTATTGGCTGATAATGCACTTCCAGCTCATTCAGTTCCATGGCTTTCTTCAAATGTTTCTCGACATTGTTTCTACGTACTTCAGCTTCTTCAAGATCAGGATTGGCAAAACGATAGGTATTCTTGCCTTGTTCTTTAGCCCGGTACATAGCCCTGTCAGCTTTGCCGATCAGGCCTTCGATTGTTGTATCGTCTTTAGGAAACATACTCACACCTATACTTGCTGAGATAGTACTGTGCTCAACGTTCAGATCGTAAGGGGTCTTGAACGTTTCGATAAGACCGTGGACGACATTGATAAACTGTTTATAAGACTGGTATCTCATGATTACTATGAATTCGTCACCACCATGTCGAAAGACCATACCTTTTTTTCCGACAAAGCTGTTAAGACGTTCACCGATCTGTACAAGCAGTCTATCACCGACATTATGCCCGTAGCTGTCATTAACAAACTTGAAATGATCCAGATCAAGAAACAGAACAGCCAGAGACTCTTTGTTTTCAGAGCACTTAGTCATTTCATCTTCCATGTGCTGCAGCAGTTTCTTTCTGTTTGGCAGTCCGGTCAGATAGTCATGGGTGGCATTATGATACAACTTTTCTTCCAGTTCTTTCCGATCAGTAATGTCATAGGCCACTCCGGTTAAATGAGTCACTTTATTTTTTTCATTAAAAATCGGTTTACCCCATGCATCAAGCCAGCGAATTTCTTCATTTCCATTTCTGAAACGGAATGCTCTGTTTGAGGGCAATCCAGATTTTAGTCGTGCATAATGTTCTTCAGCAATATGCATGTCTTCAGGGATTACACGGTCTTTCCATAACTCATAATTCTTCATGAATTCATCTCTTGAGAAACCGTATACCTGTTCAAAACCTTGAGAGGGAAGGAATGTTTTTTCCGCAAAGTCGATGGTCCATAAATAAGCGTTGTTATTATCAAATAAGGAATTAAGCTCATTTTCCCTAAGAAGAAGTTTCTGTCGGCTTTCTTTGTATTTCTGGTTTATCTCATGTACACCATCTAATTGCCGGTACTGATAGAGTGTATAGACAAGCAGGATTAGAATGAGAATATGTAGGACTGCAGTGGTTAGAGTGTACGAAACACCATAATGATTCAAGACGTACGGGATCGCAAAGAAACCGATAAGGCAATAAGTGGCATAAATCAGTCCTCTTTTTAAATGTTTCGACGACATAAGCGAGTTATCTCCTTTTCCAGTTCATGTTAATACAGTAATCTCCTTTTAGTGTAAGTCAGGAAAATTAAATGCTAGAATAAATATATCAGACATGGAGAAGCTAAGCCAGTATTATCCCTAGTTTGAACTATTTAGCTTAATTCATACTTAGAAGGATATAATTGACTAAGCGACTTCAGAATAAGTAAGTAACAATACTAAATAAACTAAATTGTTAAATAATACATAGAAACAGATCAAGTTCAACCGTTATGGCTAGTCTTGATCTGTTTCTGTATGTAAATAAGTTGGAGTGGCTTAAAAAAGAGAGTGCACGGATATCATGAAGAAAAAGTAGCTTATTTTTTCAAGATTACATGCTTAAAAAGTACAAGAGTACGCAATTATTTTACACTTATGAATACCACATACCAATTCCCAAAAGTAACAGGAGAATAATGAATAGATAGTAGCCCACCCAAAGCATAAATATAAGCAGACAAATTTTTCTAAGTAAAGTACCAGGAGGAGCTAAAATATAAATCACAGAAAAAGGAATGCTAAATAACAGTGTAGCCAGCTGGAAAACACCAGTTGCAAAAGTCATGAAGAAGAGAGTATAGGCTAATCGCCTTTGCGTTGAAGCGCTAGTCACAAAGAGAATCCAAAACGAATCAACGAAAGGCTTTAAACCGGGTGAATCGTGAGGTTCTGTTGAGTGCTTATTATTTTGTGTGACTTCTTTATCAAGGTTTGAGGCATCAAATGTTTGCTTATCCAAATCTTCGATGCCAAAGTCTTCTTTCAGAAGCCAGTCATAGGATACTTCAAACAATTCACTAATTAATTCTAAATTGTATGGATCGGGTCTGGTTACATTATTTTCCCATCTTGATATGGTCTGCCGCTCAATCAGCAGTTCTTTTGCCATATCATTTTGAGAATAGCCTTTAGTTTTTCTAAGGTATTTGATTTTCTCGGACAGAAGCATCCCAGCACCTCACGAATATAGTTTAATTAAATGTAGCATATAACAGTATTAGTATCTATATTAATCTATACTTACTGGACCTTGTTTCAACAAAAGTAACAGGGTGTTTCTAGGGGGAAACATCTCGTTACTTTTAAAAAAAACATAAAATAGTATAGTTGATTTAAAGGAGGCATAGAATACTAATAACTTCTCTGTGAATTTAACCGTAGAGATAAAAAAATAGTGGAGGTTAGAGAAATGAAGAAAAAAATACTTGGGTTATTACTGATAGTTGCTCTTATACTAATAAGCTCATTGGTTGGAACAAGTAATGTACACGCAGAAGAAAATATTGCACACAATTTAACTGTAGAGGACTACAAGGATTTCTTATTAGAAAATGACCTTGAAGTCTATAAAGAGTTTAATGAGTTAAGTGAAGAAGAACAAAAAGAATTTGTAAAAATTATAAGTGATCCAAAAACTTATATGAATGATGAAAATTGGGAGATTGTTGAAGGGGTTGAGCAATATAGTAATGAGCTCAGTACTAATACTTATTCTCTTTTGAGCAATACTAGGACATATAGTAGGTACAGAGATTATAATATGACTATACTGGGTATTACAGTCACAGGATAAAGGATATCCCTGAGATGCGAAGTAGTTGAAAGTAGAGTAAATAGAATACTGTCTCGCTCTGCAACAGTAGAGAGAAGATTAAACCCAATGGTTCAAACTGGACAAACGAGTTTAAATGCGTATGTGTCAAATAATAGAGCAAATGCGGAAGCTAGTTTTCATTATAGTATAGGACCAATTAAAGGTTTATCACAACAAATTGGAACGCTAAGAGGACACATTGCATATAACGAAAATGGATCATTGATGAGAAATGCTTGGAGAAGGGATTAGCTATGAAGAGAACGCATAAAATTATATACGGGATAGCTATCATTATTATTTTTTTGATGCTTGTAGGTTTGATACAGTGGTTTGTTCCAAATTTGTTTTGATTTCCTAATAATATAAGTTTTATTTTTAGACAATATATGAAGGAAAGACCCAATAGGATCTACATAAAAGGAAGTTCTCTTTATGAGGCTTCTTTTTTTGCATATGGGAAAATATACTAGAAGTAAGGGAACTATTATTCGTCGGCTACGTTTTTAGAAGATTAAATGAGATTAGATAATGCATAAAAGAGAATGAAGCGGTAAACTAAACTTACTTCAACACATCTTTTTCAAGTATAAATATATAGATGCCCCGACGGAACTGGTTAGAACTATGGAACCAGTGATAGCGACAGCCGATACGTCTGTCACCTTTGACTTTGAAGAGGAGCCTGACGATTATTCGATCCGGATCTGGGAAGATGAAACGACCACCACCGGATCGTCGTCGGACATTGATTTGTCCGCTCAAGGGGAAGTCGTTTACGAAGTCCAGGCAGAGTGGGAACAGGGAGAAGCAAGTTATGCATTTTCACTGATCTTGGAGTAGAACAGAAAGAGGATAAAGCGTATAATATATGATGTGAGAATCGGAACTGGACCTTCGGTAAAGACGAAGGTCTGGTTTTTTGCGTCAGTTTACATTAAACTGTTCCAGTTGGGCTTTTTTATCATACAGTGAAGTATAATTTTTTAAAGTTCTGCCGGATTACATTATAGAATCAATAGATAAGGAGATCGTTAAGCAATGACATATGCACTTGAAATAGAAGGCTTGAAGAAGGTCTATGCAGGAGGCGTGGAAGCTCTGCGCGGCATTGATCTGACTGTTGAAGAAGGAGATTTTTATGCCCTTCTTGGACCGAATGGAGCCGGGAAATCTACGACGATCGGTATCGTCACGTCTTTAGTGAATAAGACTTCAGGAAAAGTAAAAGTCTTTGGTTATGATCTGGACACGCAGCTGATGCAGGTCAAAAGACAGATTGGGCTGGTTCCTCAGGAATTCAACTTCAATCCGTTTGAAACCGTCCAGCAGATTGTCGTGAATCAGGCCGGTTACTACGGGGTTTCCCGTAAAGAGGCCCTTGAGCGCAGTGAGAAGTATCTTAAGCAGTCTGATCTCTGGGAAAAGAGAGACGTCCGTGCTCGTATGCTGTCCGGGGGAATGAAACGACGTCTGATGATCGCCCGTGCTTTGATGCATGAGCCGAAGCTGCTGATTCTGGATGAGCCGACTGCCGGTGTGGATATAGAGCTGCGCCGCGAGATGTGGACCTTCCTGAAAGAGTTGAATGCCAGTGGCACGACCATTATCCTGACCACCCATTATCTGGAAGAAGCGGAAATGCTCTGCCGCAATATCGGAATCATTCAAAAGGGGGAGCTCATCGAAAACACGAGCATGAAATCTCTCTTGGCCAAGCTTCAATTTGAAACCTTTATTCTGGATCTCGATTCATCAGACAGACAGCCAGTCATTACTGGTTTCGACTTTGAAATGATCGAAGATTCGACATTGGCAGTAGAAGTTGCCCGGGACCAGGGCATCAACGAGGTGTTCAGTCAGCTGACCGAACAGGGGATCAAAGTTCTGTCCATGAGAAACAAATCGAATCGTCTAGAAGAACTCTTCCTGAAAATTACGGAAGAAAAACACGTAGTGGAGGATGCACATGTTTAGTCTTTATTTTACAGCGTTAAAAAGTCTGGCGGTCAAGGAGACGAACCGCTACCTTAGAATTTGGATCCAGACCTTGGTTCCACCAGTCATCACGACTTCTTTGTATTTCGTTATTTTCGGAAATCTGATCGGTGGACGAATTGGTGAAATGGAAGGTTTCTCCTATATGGAGTTCATCGTTCCCGGACTGATCATGATGTCGGTCATTACGAGTTCCTATTCAAATGTCTCGTCGTCCTTCTTTTCTCAAAAATTTCAGAAGAATATTGAAGAACTTTTAATTGCACCTGTTCCGACGCATATCATTATGTGGGGATTTGTTATAGGGGGGCTGGGAAGAAGTATTCTTGTAGGAGCACTTGTCACGATCATTTCTCTGTTCTTCGTGCCGCTGCAAGTCTACTCCTGGAGTGTAGTCATTCTGACCCTTCTAATGACATCTATTCTCTTTTCACTGGCTGGACTTCTGAACGGGATCTTCGCACAGTCCTTTGATGATGTGTCGATAGTTCCGACATTCGTCTTACAGCCGCTGACTTATCTGGGAGGGGTATTCTATGCGATTTCGATGCTGCCGCCATTCTGGCAAGCCGTTTCCCGCGTGAACCCGATCGTCTACATGATTTCTGGTTTCCGCTTCGGCTTCCTAGGTGTCATCGATGTACCAATCGTTTTCTCTGTCCTCATTCTGATCCTGTTCATCATCGTTCTATACTCGATCGACTGGTATCTGATTGAAAAAGGCCGAGGACTTCGAAGTTAATTATAATCTTACTATTCAGGAAGACATTGCCATAAAAAAATCAAACTCTAGCCTGTCGTAATTAGTTTATTCAACTGATTCCGACAGGTTTTTTATATAGGAGTAAAAATATTTTTTAGTCGTTCCAGGTTTTAGTGTGACAGCTCAATAATAGTACTGTCTGTGTTTCTATAAATATTGCTTACAAAAAATAAGATAAAAGGCTTGCTTTTTAATCAGTTGACATGTAAACTGATGGTATAGAAAGGAATGATACCGGTGAAACGAAATACGTTAGCGTCACTGATCTGGGTTCGCATCACACGATTCACACATCAAAGTGCACTGCTGTCCAACGACTTTCTGAAACGCTTCGACATCACGGCCGCTCAGTTCGATGTACTGAATCAGATTGGCACCTATCAGCCTTTGTCCCAAAGTGAACTGGCCGAGAAGATTACGATTTCAGCCGGTGGCATTTCGAGGATGCTGAGTAGACTGGAGCGGGACGGATATATCCAGCGGACCAGTGAATGGAAGACAAAGTGGATCAGCCTGACTGATAAAGGCGAAGCGAAACTGGAAAGTGTGTTCGAACACCAGCTGGCATTTCAGACATCGCTGATGGAGGACTGCCTGTCCAGAGAAGAACAGAAGACATTGTATAAATTAATGACGAAAGTCCAACGACATACGGAAAAAGAACTGGGCTAGCAGTGCCCAATTTTTTTACTCAATCAATCGACTAATCAAGTGACGATTAACAGGAGGAAAACACATGTCAACAATTTTAGGACATCATCATATCTCCATGCTGGTGAAGAATGCGAAAGAAACCGATCATTTTTACAAAAATATCCTGGGACTGCGCCGGGTAAAAGTTACCGTCAATCAAGACGACCCGACCATGTATCACTTATTTTACGGAGACAAGACTGGGAGTCCGGGAACAGGCCTTACTTTCTTTGAAATGCCGAAAATTGGGCGTACGCACAGGGGAACGAATGCCATTACCCGCATAGGTTTGATGGTGCCGACAGAAGAAAGTCTGAATTACTGGAAAGCGCGCTTTGAGGAGCTGGACGTATACCACGGCAGTATTACAACTTACGCCAGACGTCAGGGCATTAAATTTGAAGATCCGTATGGCCTGCAGCTTGTTTTACTCGTAGTGAACGGTGAAGAAATGTCTCACTGGCAAAGCTACCCTCAGTCAGAGGTGCCTGAAGCGCATCAGATCCGAGGCATGGGACCGATCGAAATAACGGTACGAGACAGTGAAAAATTTGCCCACACACTGACTGAACTGATGGGTTATTCTCCCATTTATCAGGAACACACAGACACGCTTTATCAGACCCAAAAGGGAGACAGTTATGGAGAAATTTTGGTCAAACACTTAGAAGGTCCTGATGAACGCCCTGGAAGAGGAAGCATTCACCATCTGGCCATTCGAGTCAGTGAAGAATCCGAGCTGAGCTATTGGGATGATTTGGCGAAAACTAACCATTTTGCCTCGTCCGGTCTGGTTGACCGCTATTACTTCCAGAGTCTCTATTTCAGGGAGTCCAACGGTATCCTGTTTGAAATTGCGACAGATAAACCGGGATTCACAGTGGATCAGAGCAGTGATGAATTAGGTGAGCGCCTCGTTCTCCCGCCATTTTTGGAAGACAGACGTGAAGAAATTGAAAGCAACTTGACCCCGTTAGATTAGATTAAATTAAATTAAAAATTAACTACGGAATAGAAAAGGAGATAAAAAAACATGACAGAAAAACTAAACATCGGTATTATTTTAGGTAGTACACGAAATGGACGAGTCAGCCCACAGGTGGGTAACTGGGTTAAAGAAATCGCAGATGAACGTGGCGATGCAAATTATGAGATCGTAGATATTCTTGATTATCAGCTCCCGTTTCTGGGAACTACCGACGGAACTGAGCCGGGAATCGCTGCTTGGCAGAAGAAAATTAGTGAACTGGATGGCTATGTCTTTATCGTTCAGGAATACAATCACAGCTTCTCTGGCGTACTGAAAAATGCGATAGACCACTTGAGAGAGGAATGGCACGATAAAGCGGCAGGGATAGTCAGTTATGGATCGACTGGTGGCGCACGAGCATCAGAGCACTTGCGTGGCGTCATGGCTGAATTGAAAATTGCTGATGTTCGGGTTCACCCGACCCTATCTCTGTTTACGGACTTCGAGAACTTTACAACATTTAAACCAGCTGAACTTCATCTGAGCAACGTGCATGCCATGCTTGATCAGGTCAATGCATGGAGCGGTGCTTTAAAACCATTGAGAGTGAAAGAAGACACAGAAGAAAAATAAATTAATGAAGAAGCAGGTCAGATTATATTCGCTGATCTGCTTTTTTCTGTTTAGCTAATATAAGTTGCTAAGGTGAGAGTAGTGTCCTATTAAACATCAGCCAGAATAAATAACAGAGGTGACACGAAGAAGGGGCAAAATATTATAAAGTTTTTACATTTGAAACTTTATAATGTTTTGAACATGATACCCATAATGAAGATTTTATTTGTGTTCGCTATTCCTGAAGTTCAGATTCCGCTATGATTAAATACTACGTGCATTAAGTTGGACGTTTTGCATTATATAGTAGGCATTGGGGGATGCCGCTTAGACATTATTTAAGGAGAGAGCTGAACATGAGAATTGACTTCAGAAAGATTGGGATGGGTCTGGGGCCCCTCCTGTTTGCAATCATTAACTTTGTACCTGATCTGACAGGACTGGATGCCAGTCCGAGGGCAGTGCTGGCAGTTACCACATGGGTAGCAACCTGGTGGATTACGGAAGCTTTGCCGATTCCGGCCACGTCACTGCTTCCAATTTTCCTTCTGCCTTTAACCGGAGGAACAGATCAGGCCACTGCAACAATGGCATATGGAAACCCCATCGTCTTTATGTATATGGGTGGATTTACAATTGCTTTAGGGATTGAGAAATGGAACCTGCATAAGCGGATCGCAATGACTATCATTGCTTTACTGGGTACAAGTAGCAGTCGGATCACCATGGGTGTCGGGCTAGCTACGGCATTTCTGTCGATGTGGATTTCGAATGCCGCAACGGCCTTGATGATGCTGCCGATCGCTCTGGCATTGATCAAGGAAATCAAAGATAACGCGTTTCTCAAAGAAGACTCGTTTCAGAAGTTTGCCAAAGGTCTGCTGCTGACTGTCGCTTATTCTGCATCGATCGGCGGTCTAGCAACAATTGTCGGATCGGTACCGAATGCAACCTTTGTAGCAGTTGCCTCTAATATGCTCGGCCAGGAAATCACCTTCGCCGACTGGTTCACGTTTGGGATTATCGTGACAGTGATTTTGCTAGTCGTACTATACATTTATATTACTAAAATCAAATTTAAAGTGACGGATGAAGGGGATATTTCTTCCGAATTTGCCAGAGAGCAGTTGAAAGAATTAGGACCGATGTCGACTGAAGAAAAATTTGTCCTGACGATTTTTTCACTGACTGGCCTGCTATGGATTTTTGGTGGCTTTCTACCGTTTGAATTGTCAGACACAACTATTTCGATGCTTGGGGCCACAACCTTGTTCGTCATTCCTAATACAAAGGGTGGCAGGCTCCTGAACTGGTTTGACATGAAGGGCTTGTCATGGGGACTGCTTCTATTATTCGGTGGTGGTTTGTCACTCGCCGCAGCTTTTGAGTCATCCGGCCTGACTGTCTGGTTCGGAGATATCTTGTCGAACCTGGACCGCTTCAACTATCTATTGATTCTGATCATTCTAACCGCCACCGTTCTCTTCATGACTGAGATCATGTCGAACACAGCGGTATCCAATATGCTGATGCCGATCAGTGTCGGGCTTGCTGCCGGAATAGGCGTAGAACCTTATGGGATCATGGCGGTCGTCGCTCTGGCATCATCCTGCGCATTTATGCTGCCAATCTCCACACCGCCGAATGCAGCAGTGTTTGGTGCAGATATCCTGGATATCGAAGACATGATGAAAGCCGGATTCTGGATGAATATGGCCGGACTCATTGTCATCGTCTTTGCCGTCTATGTTCTTCAGCCGATATTTTTAAGTTATTAGTTCCGATTGAAATTCTAAGTAATACGTGTCAAATTAGATATGCCGTGGGGTCAAGGAGAAATCAGCTTTGATTCAGCGGCTTTTTTAATGGAATTATGATTCATTACTTATTTAAAAGAAAGCAGTAAAAAACCATCTATAGTAGACGGCTTTTTACTGCTTTTATCGTGTCAGAACCTTAGTTGTGTTCAGCTAGGTAAACGAAAGAGTGCAGTCTAAATCATTTACTTGGTCAATAGAGGCATGCGAGACATAGATTCCAGTGTCTTCATCGACTCATAGACGGTATGAGGTGTAGCATCTGGGACCGCTAGAGTAAAAGTTTCCTTATCTGATGCAGCAAAACAGGCAATCTGCCACATTTTTTCTTCTAAGTCTTCATGAACACCGAACGCTGACAGGGTATGAGGGAACCCGTTCTCTTCATAGAAGGATTGGAGGTTGTTAACCTCGTCTATATTACCAGCGGCAGCCAGTTGAACGAGTATTCCGTAAGCCACTTTTACTCCATGTTCATACACATGTGTTTCACGGACAAGCGACATACCGTTGTGAACAGCATGAGCTCCTGCCATTCGTCCATATTCCCCGGCAAAGCCTCCGACCGTACCAGCGATAGCAACAACAGCTTCGACAACGCGGGTAAAAGCAGGAGTTATCTTACCTCGGTCCATGCTTTCTAGAGCTTCTTGACTATCTTTAAGGAGAACTTCTCTCGTAACTTTTGCTGTCTGGAGGCCTACTGAAACCATTACAGGCAGGTCACCAGTCATATTGCTTGTGATGCCTTCAGCCTCGTACCATTTAGCCAGCGTATCTCCGATTCCTCCCTGCAAATATTCTTTTGGTGATTCGACCAAAAGAGAGAGATCCATCAGACAGAGAAAGGCTGACTGTGTATAATAATCGACAGTTTTGAACGTATGATCCGGATGATATACAGCTGATAAAGGGGTATAAGCAGCACAAGTACCCAGAACAGTAGGTATCATGATCGATGCTTTGCCAAGCAGCTCGGCAGTACCTTTAGCTGTATCTAGAACGCGGCCCCCACCGATACCTATGACACAATCTGCATGAGGGGCAAGACTGGCTAGTCGCTTCATATCTTCATTGGATGCAGAGCCATCATATCTCAGGACCTCAAACGACGACTCACCGTTATAGTGCTTGAGAAAGGCATCATAAGACTTTTTACCGGTAATGACAACCGGGGAATCGAATCTTTCGAGTTTCTGGTCTAAATACGACAGGGCATGTGCCTCGCAAATATACTGGTCTGGTCCGCTTCTAACTGTTTGGCTAAGTTTCATATTTTCTCCTACTTTCTATAAAGTGTGTCCCTTCAAAAATGAATTGTATATGTGCTTCGTCAGGCCTGCACGGGTTCGCCGGCTGAAGCTTTAGATACATTAAGTTCTTTACTGTCTTTACGTCTGCAGAGGCTGGCATAAATCGTTCCAAATAGAGTATGAACAATAGCTCCTGCAGCTGCGGCTAATGCAGTGACTGGGCTGAAGTGCGCCAACCCTAAGCTTGCGGCCAGACCAGTATTCTGTATGCCTATTTCGATAGCAATAGATCGGGTAGTAGCTTTTCCTCGTTTCAATAAGCCGCAAACCAGGTAACTAATGCCGTATCCGCTCATGTTGTGTAACCAGACGACTAGGAAAATGACTGGACCTGTACTTAATAAGTTGGATTGGTTCACCGCAACTGTTGCCCCTAAAACTAGAAGGACTGCAAGAGATGACAGTGTAGGTAGGACAGCTTCTGCTTTCTGAGTTTTATTTCCTAAAAACAGGCTAATCAGCAAGCCCGTTACGACAGGGACCAAAACAACTTGTACGATAGATAAGAACATCGTCCAGAAATCTACGTTTAGGTATGCGCCACCATACAAAGACAACATGACAGGAGTCAAGAAAGGTGCAATCAGTGTCGAAACAGATGTTGCACTTATTGATAAAGGAAGGTCTCCATTAGCCAGATAAGCGATGACATTGGAAGATGTTCCGCCAGGGACACAACCAACCAAGATCAGACCAAGTGCCACTTCGGAGGGTAACTGGAATAGTTGTGATAACGCAAAGGCTGAAAGAGGCATGAACAAGTATTGTGCCAAAACAACGATGAAAACTTGCCATGGTTTCTTCATTACTTCACTGAAGTCAGCTGGTTTCATCGTCAGTCCCATAGTAAACATGATAAACTGCAGAATATTTGTTGAGTACCCTGCTGCCCATAAGAAACTAGAGGGCAGAGCGAGAGAGAGAATAGCTACACCTACAACAATGAAAGATAAGTACTGAGTAAACGTGTGATTAACCTTTTTAAAGACTTGCATGAAATCATTCCCCTTTTCTAAGTAGATAATAAATTAACGAACGGTCGACACGGGTAGATTCTCCTTCCTGAAAAAAATTGTCAAACAGCCAACTGGAATAGAAAAAGGCCTCCCATTCTATAAACAAAGAATGGGAGGCCTAAGTCCCATTCATAAACAACCATGAATAGGACTTGAACAGCTGTAAGAAAAATACAGTGTTAAGCCCTGAATCTAATAATGATAATTAAACTTGAGTAAGATTGTTTAGTCATGAGTTTGTCCTTCCTTAAAGCGAAATTACTGTCTGATAAGTGATTAGGTTAAATAATAAAGAGAAACAAATGAGAAGACAAGCAAAAAATATAATCCTTTGTTAATTTTAGTCGAATAGTTACTGAAAGGGTTTTAGTGGGATTTAGACTGTAATATTTTAATGTGAGACTAAGTAATGCTTTAAAACACTCCGGTCTATAGCATTCTCAGAACGAAGGTCTCCTACCCTGTTACATTGCTACCCTCAGGTCAAAAGGAATCGGTTCATCGTTGACTCTTACTTGAATAGTATCGTGTTCTTCACCCGTCGTTAAGTAGTAGGTAAACCGATTAATTATCGCCTCATCTGTTTCAGTTTCAGTCAAATGAATGACCAAAGTACTATCTTCTGATTCAGTATGTGCTTCTACTTCTCCACTGGAGTGGAAGACGATATATGATCCATTGTCACCGTCATTAAAGGAAACAAGTCTTAAATCTGCAGGACTTGATTGGAAAACAGCGTTGGGAAAGTCGTTCAGCAGTCCATGGATTTCCTCAGGGACAGAGTGTACTTCTTTAACGTAATTCCGAAAGAAGTCTCCCACTTCTAAGCGTATGGGTGCGAAGCACCAGTGAAAGTGGGAGATGAATTTCGGTCAAGCGATAGCTTGAAGTGGTTAATGTCATTCTCATTTGGTATACTTTATATATAGACGATAACCAAGTCTATATAGGCGACAACCAAGCCTACTGAGTATTCCTTGGCGTTAGCCAAGTAAAAGAAAACCTATGAGGCAGGGACTGCCTTTTGAGCCTACCCATATCCGATTCCTCTGTCTGCATGAAACCAGTGCAGACAAGAATGGAGTTCGTAGGAAGCCCCCACTTCAAAATCCGGAGGATTTAAGTGGTGGGTAGTTCACTGCCTGATTCAGGTGTCCCGCAGGAAGCTAAAACTAAGGTGAGGAAGGAAGTTAATAATATTTTTTTCAATTCAGTCACGCTCTCTTTCAATAATGTTGTAATATTAGTGAAAATTATCAATTGAATAAGTGGAGTATATCATACTAAGTACCTTAATAGATGAAAGTATAAAGGTATGTGTAAAGTTAATCTCGGAAATTTATTCTAGAAATCTGAAACGCTGTTTTTATTTTTTCTCTTTCTCAATCGCTTTATCGCTCTTTGAGCTCCCAAAACGATTGAGAAAGAGGGTTCTAACTAAACATTTTTTGCAATTGTCCTATAGGACTTGATGAAGAGCTGTAATTAGCTATACTCCCAATTTTTACACCGATTGATGGTTTTGTCTTGCTCTTCTTCAAAGCTGCTCGTACAGCGCCTTTGAACTCCGGTCGGAGTTCCGTTAATAGTTCGGGAAGCTTTTCGGTTAGCGCTCGGAGAAACGTTCCATTCTTTCGTGCAGAAATGATCGCTGCGACATTTCCAGCACCTTTAGCTGAAAACCCTCGGCCTTGCCGTTTCATGCGATAACTATAAGGGCGATGATTACTCTCACATACACCTAGTCCTCTGTTTACAGGTAAGTTTCTCATTTTTAAGGGTTTAAGACTGTCCCAATTTCTATATAGGTAGGCTTTTAATCTTGAAAGTTCTTCTTTATATTCCGTTGCTTTTTCATCGTTGCCTTTGACTCGACTCTCAGTCGTCGCTATAATCGCTTCAACCAGATCCAGATTGTATGTACGCACAGCTTTCCTCATCTTTTCTTCCATTTTTTTATCAAAATACATCCGTTGTTTGATTTTTTCATTGACATGATAGGCATCTCTAAAATGCTCATGACGCTGGCATTTTCCGATAATTCGATAGAATTTATCTTTATCGTAACCACTACCTCCATCACTGTTAGAGATGACAATCGTTTCCCGTAAGTCATAGATTGATTCCAGCCATAGACTTGCGCGTTTAAATGCTTCAGAACTCGATATAGTGCTCTCGAACATTCTCGAATTAATTAAAACAGGCCTTTTCTGTTTTCCTTTATACTCAACACCTTCATGGAACTGAACACGATGAATTTCAGGACGTTTCTTTTCTTTACCTTTAGTGAGCATTAAACCATCACCTTCGATAAACAGTACTGGCGTCTTTGTCTTGTCCTTTTGAGCCGTTTCGTCTTGAAGAGGGGCCGTATCCGTCCAATCTTGAATAGTTGTACCTATTTTTTGAGTCATCTTATGTATAGTCGTATGGCTCAATGAAAACGGCGTAAGCAGATTAATCGCTTCTTCGGCTTTGCGATAAGTTCCATCAGAAGCTATTTGAGCTGCTTTCATTTCGACAAGAGGAGAGTGACGTTTACGTGGCTCTAGGCCGATAGCTTGATCAAAAGGAATGACACTTTTTTCGCCTTCTTTTCGCATACGATGTCTTGCAATCTCTACAGGACCAACGGTCATGTGAAGTGTACGCTTAGGTACACTATCAATTTCATATCCCTGCTCTTTATATTTCGGAAGCAGTTCTAAATCAATCTGTTTAAAGGCTGCGTTAAGCAATTGTTGATTCACCTGTTGTAAAAGTTTTTCTAGGGCTAATTCTCCTTCTAATAATGTGGAAGAATCCTTTATCGTTTCGATGATTTCTGTTATAATTTCATTCATAAGAAGACCTCTTTCTCTAGCGTTGTCGTTATCTCTAGATTAAGGGTCTTCTTTCTTTTTGTCTAGGTCGGATTTTCCCTCTTCCGACATTTATTTTACACATAGATAAAGGCTTGGAACGACCTTTTTCATCTATATAATAGATATTACGGAAGACAACTATGATACTATGACTATAATAAAGCAGCTAATACTTGGAAGGATGGGTCGCAGAGTCTTATCCTGCTCAAACAGAAATGGGGCAATTAGATGTGTTTGAAAGTTCAGTTCCTGAAGGAGCCCACTTTTTGAATCAGAAGCTTTGCATAGCGCATTATCAGAAGAAAGTTTTGAAACGGAATCATTGTCCTTACGTTCGATCATATACGATGATGTTGAAGGGCTGTGGAGTATTGAGCTGATAGATATTCGCAGCTATGAAGATTACGTGATTCAAGTAGATGATGAAGAAAATTAGTGTCAGCAAACATGGATGAATAACTGTCCAGAGTCAGGAGCGTAAATATATGAAAAAAATCGTATTAACCGGTGGAGCAAATGGAATTGGAAGGGCAATTGTCGAGCGTTTGATTAATGAGGCTGAGCTTTTCGTCATCGATCAGGACGAAAAAGCAGGAAAAGCACTTGAAAGTAAATCGTCCTCAAAGAACCTGCACATGTATTATGGAAGTTTGGCTGACAAGTCACAGCTAAAGGGGTTCATCCAGTTCATTAGGGACCGAACCGATACCATTGACGGGCTCATTCATAATGCGGCAATAAACAAAGGAGGACTTGTTTCTAAAGCAAGCTATGAGGACTTCATGGATGTTTTGAAAGTCAATGTCGGGTCGGCCTATTTCCTGACTCAGCATTTAGCCGAATTATTTTCCGATAAAGCAAGTATCATTCTCATGTCGTCTACGCGCAATAGACAAAGCATGGCAGACAATGAAAGTTACAGCAGTTCAAAAGGGGCGCTGCTCTCTCTGACTCATGCGATGGCCAACAGTCTAGGAAAAAAGGCTCGAGTCAATACAATCAGTCCCGGATGGATTGATACGAGTGCTTTTCAACATTCAGAGGAAGAAGTTGAACTGACTGATCAGGATGCTAGCCAGCATTTAGTCGGCAGAGTTGGACAGCCGGAAGATATCGTGCAGATGGTTCGCTTTCTATTGAATGATAAGCAGTCCGGATTCATTACCGGACAGGAATTCATCATTGACGGGGGAATGTCCAGGCAGATGATTTACCATGAGGAACATGGCTGGCGATATGAGGAGGACTGACATGACTAATAAATGGCTCGTATCAATCCTGATGTCAGCACTGTTGATACTCGCGGGATGCACCGATACTGAGAATGACGATCTCACAGATAGTGAGGAGACAGAAACGACCGGAAATATAGATACTCAGGACAGTGGCAGCACAAATGACGAGATTCTCGAGCCGCCGGCACTCACGGTTGTGGCAGGTGACGAGTCGGTCGACGCAGTAGTTGGAACGTATAGCTGGAGCATCGACAATGAAGAAGGTACTATGACGGCTATAGAAGCCGAATCTGCTGCTCCGCCGGAACTGGTTGGTAATATGACAGCACTTGAAGTTACTGGAGACACCTCGATCGAATTGGATTTTGAAATTGAACCGGACAGCTATACAGTCAAAGTATGGGAAGAAGACAACACAGTAATCAGTGAATCGGAAGAGGTCCTCCTGACGAATGAAGGAACGGTCATTTATGAAGTCCTGGCTAATTGGCAGGAAGGTACTGCGAGCTATGCCTTCACGTTAAACATTGAGTAAGGAAGACGATTTTTGCGAATAATTTACTGGAAGATTAGGTTTTTATCCGGCTTAATTCGTCGAGTCTTACAAACGATAGAAAAAGGAGGTCTAAATGGATGGATCATAATAATAAAAATACAGATGAACATATCGAAGAAAATAGTGAAAATGAGACAGATGATAATATTAGTGCGGGTATTGGTGTAGGAATTGCTTTAGGTGCCGCATTTGGTCTTATGTTTGATAATTTGGCTCTGGGAATGGGTCTAGGAATAGCCATCGGTGCAGCAATAGGAACAGCGGTGCCTGCGTCTAAGAAATCTAAAAAGAAATGATGACCTCTTATACAGTGACAGAATACTAAGGATTCATTAAAGTTAAATAGGCTATCAAAAAAAACGGATTAAGGTCAGGTTATTTACGACCATTAATCCGTTTTTTTGGTATTACTTTAGTCCAGCCATCTGAAGGCGCGTCTCAGTTCCTCTGTCCCGTTTTCTTCGTACCATTTCCCGTGAGCCAGGATGATTTTCTCAGGCTGCCATTCAAGCATGCGACTGTAGCACGCTCTGGCCTGATCCTTCTGTCCGGCAAAAGTCATCCGCATATCGATCGGCGTTTTTCCGTCAGGATGAGCGATGCCGGCTGCTTTATAGACCGATCGCCACATTGAGCTCTCAGTGCGTTCAGGTTCAAAATTCTCGATGAGATCAGTTAAAATCAGCGTTCGGCTTTCTTTATGAAAAAAGACGACTTCCTCAAGTGCCCGGCTGCCTTTGAAAATCAGCTGGTCAATGTCCGCAGACCAGTCAGATGGAGCAGAGTCTTCCAGAGCGTACTCAAAAACTACAGGAATATTCTGCGATGCTGCCCGATCATCGACCCCGGGACTTGCCCACGTCTTAGCTTCAGGATAGCGGGCCTTCCAGTCCGCAATGTAGGCATAATGGATCTTGTTCGGCGAAACGAGATGTCCGACTTTTCCTAGTGCATCGATTTCTTTAAACATACTTTCATCAGGCGCAACTGGCGAATGAATCCATAGCGTGCCGTCATCCAATTTTACTATGGTCATGCGTGTGGAGAAAGGGACCTTAAGTACGGATACGCTCATCTTGATAAGTCCGGCGTCCACGACCCAGATGTTATCGTCAACTTTCTTCAGTGTGTTCAATGGTTCGTATAGAGGGATCGACATGATGGAGTCCTCCTTTTGGTTACAGTGTATCATTAAGCGCTCAATATTACAGTGTCTCATTACATTTTACAAAGGAATATCTCTGATAGAATTATGAGCATTTAACAGTATGTTCAAGAGTTTTTTTAAAGACTTTTAAAAGTCTAAATGATATAATCCTAGTAAAAGAAGGAGGCAAAAAGTATGGCAGTTGAACTGATTGGAAATATTCCAAAAGGATCGATATCTGATGTGAAGAAGAGTCCGATGGATATCTTCAAGAAAGCTGAAGAATTAAATGAGGGGGTCTATATTTTAAATCGTGATAACGTTGCCGGTGTTATGCTTACCCAGCAGCACTATGAGGCGCTTATACAAAAAATTGATGAACTGGAAGAAGAACTGCTGGACTACGAAGTTTCCCGAAGATTGAAGGCACAGAATGTTCAAAAGGATGCAAAAACTTTTTCTCTGGAAGATGTTATGGGCAAAGAACTGGCTGAAGCCGAATACGCCCCTGACGACAATGGTTGGGAGTAATGAGTTACGATGTTGTGTTTATCGAAGAAGCAAAGAAGGACTACCAAGCTTTGGACGGGTCTCAAAAGATACTGGTGAGAAAGTCCATAGCTAAGCTTCAGGCCTATGGCATGGAGGTTGGGCAACCCTTGAAAGGGGAACTGTCGGGATGCAGAAAGCTGAAACATAAGAAAGCTGGATTAAGAATTGTATTTAGAGAATCCGAAAAAGGACTGGAAATAATACAAGTTATTGCAATAGGTAAACGGGAGAATCAAGACGTTTATCACGTAGCAGTAGATCGGATAAAATAAAGAGCTGTACTAGAAGACCAAGGTTGGTGGTTCTTGTACAGCTCTTTATTATTGCATGCAGTGCAATCAATTGAGGTTTGCCCTCAAGCCCCGGCTTCTTTAATTCTTAACCACATGAAGTGGATCACGCTTCCCAAGAGGACTGATAGGTGGATTAGATGATCGTTTATAGATAAGTCTTCGAAAAAGACCAGAAGCAGAACAGCTGCACAGTAGACGAGCTGACCTGTGAAAATTCGCCTGAGGTCTGCTTGATTGCCCTGGTCATCCTTACACTCACGTCTTGAAATAAACCAGAAAAGAACTGCCGACAGAACAGTCACCGCGATCAGAATTAGAGTCACCGGATCCTGCCCATCGAATGCCGCGAGTGTGAGCCGATGCATAAACAGCAATTGGACGATGACCAGCACGAAGGCGAGAAGACCGGCTGCCAGAACAGCTTTCTGGCGTTCTCCTATCCTGTATAGACCAGCCATTGCGAGAACGAAAACGAACAAGTAGAGACTGTTCGCCTGATTAAATGATAGAAAGAAAGTAAATCCGAGAGCCAGAATGACGTCCAGTAAAGTCAACGTTTTACCGGTTATGCCGTTTACTGCCCGCAAGATGAGAATAAGCCAGAACAGCG
Organism: Alkalibacterium sp. s-m-28; assembly: GCF_054658175.1. Taxonomy (NCBI): domain Bacteria; kingdom Bacillati; phylum Bacillota; class Bacilli; order Lactobacillales; family Carnobacteriaceae; genus Alkalibacterium; species Alkalibacterium sp. s-m-28. Next base: position 6,683 of record NZ_BAAGIQ010000007.1, on the reverse strand, counting down.
CAAGAATCTGAGTGTTTTCGATCGTTTCGATATAAAGCAGATTCGTCAGAGTCAAAGCGACAGCGACGAAAGCTGAATAGCTGTGGGCGGGATCCACATCTCTGGAAAGTGCCCAAGTCACAAACACTGTGCCGCTTAAGTAAAAGCCGGAAATCAGCTCGGTAGTTAACAGCAAGCCGGCAATGAAGGCAGCAAAAGTACAGATGATAATGGCCAGATTAGTCTTGTTGCGAGGGTCGATCTTTCTGCCTAATGTAAACATGAAATCACTCCTTTGAGCACAATGAACTAGTCCAGTAGTCAGATGTCAAACAGGCTGACATAGTGGACGACACCCGGATAAAAGCAGGCTGGGCGTTCATTACGTATCAGTTTTGCTGTCTGATCTTATTCAGACTGTCGAGCTGCGTCCTGACCTGATCAACAGCCTCTTCGAGAGTAGAAGCCTCGATGGGTGTTTCCGGTGCATCAGGCCGCGTGATCGATCTGTTGTAATGCGGATCATAATAATAGGTCAGAAGAAGCTTGACCGCTTCTGGATAGTCTCCTGTTTCAAGAGCTTCGCCGATCGCTTTTGAAACAGGAGTATGGATGCGGCGTCTGATCCGTTCAAAGGCCACCAGACAGTCATCGTGGTAAGCATCAGGAGAATAGTCGTCAAGAATGATGGCGACCCGTTCTTCAAGCGGCAGATCAACGACCAGCTGAGAACTGACTTCTTTATGCTGGAAAATGCGTTCTGGAATAATGACTTTGCCGATACGGGCACTTTCGCCTTCTACCAGGATATAGGGCGATTGCTGGTAACGCAGCAGGTCCTCACCCAGAAGAAGATTGAACATGCGCTGATTACTGGGTTCAAGACCAATTTGTCCGAAAATGGATCCGCGGTGACGCGCCATGCCTTCGAAATCGATCACAGGATAGTTTTCCTGTTTGAGCTGACGTAGGATATGAGTCTTGCCATTTCCAGTATGGCCGTTCAGCACATAAAAAGGAGGAAGGGGAAGCGTGTCGATCTGCTCTTTCATCCAGTTTCTATACGCTCGGATTCCGCCGGTCAGTCGATTGACTTTAATATTCATCAAATCAGTTACAGTGGCGGCAGTTGTGCTGCGCATCCCCCCGCGCCAGCAGAAGACAGTGACCGGAGACTTCATCTCCTTGAACTGTCTGATAAAGTCCGGCAGCTTCTTCGAAAAGATCTCCAGTCCGAGCTCCTTCGCTGCCTCCTGCCCCTGATGCTTGTATGTCGTTCCGACTTGAGCACGTTCCTCGTCTGAAAACAGAGGAATATTGATCGCTCCTGGGATCGTTGCCTCTTTGAATTCCTTAGGCGCACGGACATCTACGACTACGTGTCCGGCTTCTTTGAGTTCAAACAGGTCCGAGGGTGAAATATCTTTAAACATAGAAGAGTCCTTTCTTATCTGACATAAATATGTCCTTCTTGTCCATCTGTGACTTCACCGATTATTCGTGCGTCGATGCCTTTATTCTGTAAGGAATCGATCATGGCTGATGCCTCATCTGGATTGACGGACATCAGCAGGCCACCTGACGTGACAGCATCAGCGAGAATAATCTGGTCGATCGAATCTAGACGTTCGTCAAAGTGAACGACCTCTTTCACATGATTGAAGTTGTTTTTCGATCCTCCTGGAATGACACCTTCTTCAGCGAGCTCACGCACACGGGAAAGCACGGGCACATCGACTTTCATAATCATCAGCGCCTGATGACTCTCTGCAGCCATTTCTGATAGATGGCCAAGCAGTCCGAAGCCGGTCACATCCGTACAGGCGTGTACATCATAAGCCTTCATCACCTCAGCCGCGTCTTTATTCAAAGTAGCCATCACAGCCGTCACTCGACGAATCTCGTCATCAGTTAAGAGTCCCCGCTTAAGTGCCGTAGTGGAAATGCCGACACCGATGGGTTTCGTCAGGATCAGCTTGTCTCCGAGTTTTGCTCCGGCATTGGTCCGGATGTCATCGGGATGGATCGTCCCAGTTACCGACAGCCCGAATTTCGGTTCCTGGTCATCGATTGAATGGCCGCCCACGAGATTACAGCCGGCTTCCTGAACCTTATCGCTGGCCCCTCTAAGAATCTCTGTCAGAATCGACTTGTCCAGATTGAAGATAGGGAAGGCAACGATATTCATAGCAGTGATCGGTGTACCGCCCATTGCATAGACGTCACTCAGTGCATTGGCCGCTGCGACCTGACCAAAATCATACGGGTCATCCACGATTGGTGTGAAGAAATCCAGCGTCTGAACGATGGCCAGGTCATCCGTCAGTTTGTATACCCCCGCGTCATCTCCTGTATCCAGTCCGACCAGAAGATTCGGATCTTTTTTTGTTTCCGGCAGGGTATGCAAAACCTCGCGCAGTTCACTCGGTCCGATCTTACATCCGCAGCCGCCTTTTTTAGTAAGCGTCGTCAGTTTAACTTGAGTCATGATATATGCCTTCTTTCCTGATTGGTGGTCAATGTACCTACAGTTTACCATTACTCGACTCATTCTGTTACAGGATAAGTCGATTCTTTTTTTGAAAAAGAATCCCAGTCTTATAAGTAACAATGACAGGACTTGACGAGGTTAGTTTCAGCTTAGGCTTCAGTAGAGACAGTAAACTGGAAGTAAAGGGTGTTCTACTTATAGTTCAGTGGCTGAAGATGTAGGTAAGATGCAACGAGAAGTTTCTTAGTGATGGTTCAGCGGGCGTCAGACCGTCTGAACCTCCACTACAGGCGCTCTAGCTGCAGCTTATAACACGTACGAAATCTAAGATGTAACGAGAAGCCTTCTAACGGCAAGATGAAATCAGATAAATACCCTAAACTATAAGTAGACGGTCCCTAAGAACAGTTTAGCGTACGCCAGGCCGTCTAAACTTCCACTACTAAAGAACTTAGCGACTGTTTAGGACAGAACGGTTGCCTTGAAGTGTAATCAGACTGATAGGACAGGCTGTTGGCACCAGCTTAATTCCCAATAAATATAGAATCAAAGGAAATAACCAGTCGATTAAGATATAATTAGTAAACGGATTCTTATAAAATGAATAATCATCACATCACACGAAACAAGGAGGAAGCTATGACATTACAAGGATCGATTGCCCTGATCACTGGGGTCAGCCATGATGCAGGTATCGGAGCAGCCGTCTGTCACGAACTGGCTTACGGCGCGACTATGGGAGCTGTCTCAGCCTTTACACTTTCTCTTTAGGCTGAACTGGCGTCTGCAGGTATTACGGTCAATGCCGTCAATTCTGGCCCCACCGACACGGGGTGGATGACAGACGAGATTAAAAAGCACTTGGAGCCGAAGTTTCTGTCCGGAAGAATGGGGATGACCAGCTGCCCGGCTGATTACTTTCCACGCTACTGAAGAAGACGGCTGGATCGCCGATCAGGTCATCAATTCAGAAGGCGGATTCTTACGATCGTAAAATTAGGAAAAAAGAAGAGCATAGACCATCTGTGCTTTTTCTAAGTTTACCTCGATATCTGTACATATACCATCTGTTAAAGACATCTGGAATGTGTTAGACTAGTCATTAAAAATATTACGCACTGAATGAAGCCGAGGAGTGAACAGATGAACAGAAAAAAACTAGTCAACTTGCCGAAAGTGGAACTGCATTGCCACCTGGATGGCTCTGTCCCTATGAAGACTTTAATAGAGCTGGCTGAAAAAGAAGGCTACACTAATCCTAAAGAAGAGATGAGAGGTGCCATTGCGCCAGCCGATTCCGGTACGCTTAAGGAATACTTGTCCAGCTTTGAAACGATCTTGCCGCTGCTTCAGACAAAGGAGAATCTCACAAAAGCAACCTATGCTGTGATCGAGGATGCCAACCGTGAACACATCGTCTATCTGGAGCTCCGATTCGGGCCGCTACTGCACCAGAGACAGGGATTATCCGTGAAAGAAGTCATAGAAGCAGTCGATGAAGGGATACGGAAAGCCGCAGATGATTTTCCCGTCAAGGTCAGCCTGATCGCCTGCGCACTGAGGCACCATACTCAGGAGAGAAATACACAGCTTTTCGAAGAAGTCAGTCAGCTTCCTGAAGGAATGGTAGCGGCAGTCGATGTGGCAGGAGACGAAGGAAACTTCCCGAACGAGCAGGTCAGAAGACCGGTCAGCACAGCGAGAAGCCTGGGCATGGACATGACCATTCACTCTGGAGAAACGGGCTCTGTCGACAATGTCCTGTCCGCGATGGACATGGGAACCAGACGACTTGGTCATGGTGTAGCGATCAGACAGGACCAAGATGCACTGCAAAATGTGCGAGCGAAAGACGTTCTTCTCGAACTGTGCCCGACAAGTAACATTCAGACGCGTGCCATTCCGTCATTTAAGGACTATCCGCTGAGATACTTCCTGGATGAAGGAATAAAAGTCTGCATCAATACGGACAACCGGACCGTTTCGAATACCACTGTAACGGATGAGCTGATGATCTGTATCGCCCACTGCGGAATGACTTCAACTGATCTGAAACAAGTGATGCTCAATGCAATCACCTATGCCTTTACTGATGAAGGAACCAAACAGCAGGTGATCCGCCAGATCGAAGAACAGTACGTTTTTTAGGGAATCATGATTTTCATACGATTAAGACAGATACTAACGATAGACACAATAAGTATTAAAAACATCACGCACCCTATTCTTTTTATTGAAGGAGAACCTGCCAATGACAACTAATGAATTAAGAGAACGATCTGAAGTAGCCGACGACTTGAAGTGGGACCTGTCTGCTGTATTTAAAGATGAAAAAGCCTACGAAGAGGCAGTAGAGAAAGTAAAACAGGATACCGCTCATTTTATTAAACAAGTCGATGGAAAACTGAATGATGCGAAATCTGTCATAGAAGCGGTCGAGGCCTATGAAGACATACGGACGGTCATGTCCCATATCCAGTCTTATGCCATGTTGCCGGTAACTGTCGACATTTCCGACAGTGAAGCCCAAATAAAAAACAGACATGCCGCCAACTTTCTGGCTGACACGAGTGCGAAACTCAGCTTTTTCAAATCTCAGCTGGAAGAACTGAGTGAGTCAGTATTAGACGAAGTAAGTGAATCCCAGCCTCGTTTCGCACCATTCATGAGACTCATTAAGCTGACAAAGAAAGGCAAGCTACATCCTAAAGTGGAAGAAGCGCTGGCTCTTCTGAATCCGGTTCTGGATTCGTTTGCCGAAGTCTTTGAACAGGCGAGACTCGCAGATGCTGATTTTAAAACGTTTGAAGTGAACGGAATAGAGTATCCACTTAGCTTTGTTTTGTACGAAGAAGTGTACATGTATGATACCGACAAAGAGATCCGTCGTGCAGCGTATGACGCATTCAACCATACGCTCAGTCAATATAAAAATGTCGTAGCGACTGCCTACTATAATCATGTGCAGCATGAAAAGACCATTGCAAATATGAGAGGGTACGACTCAATATTTGACTATTTGCTTGCAGATCAGGAAGTAGATCAGGCTTTGTATCACCGCCAAATCGATGTGATCATGAAGGAGTTTGCCCCAGTCATGCGCAAATATGTGACGCATTTGAAAGAGGTCCATGGTCTAAATAGGTTCACTTATGCTGACCTGAAAGTCGATCTGGATCCTGATTATACGGCTAAAGTCAGTATAGAAGAATCCCAGGACTTACTGAAACAGGCGATGGCACCATTGGGCGAGGACTACGTCAACTTGCTCCAGCGTGCTTACCCTGAACGGTGGATTGATTTCGCTCAGAACAAAGGAAAGGAGTCGGGTGCTTTCTGTTCCGCTGCATACGGCAAGCACCCGTATATCCTTATGACTTGGACAGGAGATCTGACAGATGCCTATACCTTGTTCCATGAACTCGGTCATGCCGGACAAAGTGAGTTGACCAATGCAAACAACTCCTTTACCGGTTCGGACCCGTCACTTTATCTGATCGAAGCCCCGTCAACTTTCAACGAGCTGCTTCTGACTGACTACTTAACCAAGCAGACGAACGATCCGAGAATGGAACGTAACGTCATTTCTCTAATGATATCAAAGACCTACTTCCATAATTTCGTTACGCACTTGCTTGAAGCGGCCTATCAGCGGGAAGTCTACCGTCTGATTGATGAAGGAAAAAGTTTTGATGCGGACAAGTTGAGTGAACTGAAACGAAGCGTCCTTGAAGAATTCTGGGGAGATGCTGTCGAGATAGAAGCAGGAGCCGAGCTGACTTGGATGAGGCAGATCCACTATTATATGGGGCTGTACCCGTATACCTATTCTGCTGGACTGACCATTGCAACTCAGGCATACCTGAAAATGTCTCAAGGTGAAATGAAGGCGGAACAGTGGCTGGAGTTTCTTGCCTTAGGGGGGCAGAAGACACCAGAAGAAGCTGCCAAGGTAGCGGGTGTAGACATTTCAACAGAAAAACCTCTGATGGATACGATCAAGTATCTGGACGAATCAGTCGACCGAATGATCGAACTGACACAGATTATGGAAGAAAATCAATAAGTGGACAAAACGTGCAGATTCTATGTGTAAAATAGTTGTCGGAAAGTAAAATAGTAGGGCAAGAAATTAAAGTAGACAAAAAGAAAGAAGACCCTTAATCTAGAGATAACCACAAATCCAGAAAAGAGGTCTTCTTATGAATCAAAT